>NZ_JBEOXU010000094.1:0-25037 GCF_040296725.1 Streptomyces sp. NPDC002044 | reverse complement strand
GCGGTGGCCAGCGGGCCCATCGCGTGGCCGAAGCCCAGCTTGCAGGCGATGTCGATGTCCTCGGCCGACGCCACGCCCGATTCGTACAGTTTCGCCACCTCGCTGGAGGACGTCACCCCGGACCTGCTCCGCCGGTGCCTGGAGGCGCCGGCCCGGGCATGAGCCGCCCAAGGGGCCGGAGCACGCGCGCCCGGTACGGCGTCCACCCGTCCCGGCGCCGGGTGGCCGCCGGCCGGTGGCCCGGTCCCGATCGCCCCACGGGCCGTGGCAGGCTGGACCCGTGAACCAGGCACCGCCACCGCAACCGGCCCCGACGCCGCCGGAACCCCGCCGGACCCCGCTCTACCTCGGACTCGCCGCGGACCTGCGGGCCGCCATCGCGGCGGGGGAGTACGGGTCCGGTGCCCGGCTGCCCGCCGAGGACGAACTCGCACGCCGCCACGGCGTGTCCAGGGGCACGGTCCGCCAGGCGCTGGCCGCGCTGCGCGCCGACGGCCTGATCACCTCGCGCCGGGGCACCCGCCGGGTGGTCCTGGCCGGCCCCCGTGCCGACGACGGGGTTCCCGAACTGCGGAGCTTCACCCGCTGGGCGCGCTCGCTCGGCGAGCGGCCGGGCGGCCGCACCGTCTCCGTCGACCGGGGCACGGCCGACGCCGAGGAGGCGGAGCGGCTGCGGATCGCGCCCGGCGCCGAGGTCTACCGCGTCCTGAGGCTGCGTACGCTCTCCGGCGCCCCCGTGATGGTGGAACGTACGGCGTACACCGGGGCGGTCGGCGCGCTCGTCGCGCGGATGCCGCCGGACACGGTCTCGTACTCCGAACAACTCGCCCTGCACGGGGTGCTGTTCACCGACGCCCGGCACATCATCGACCTCGCCGTCGCGGACGCGGACGACGCCCGGCTGCTGGGCTGCCGTCCCGGGGAGGCGCTGCTGCGGGAGCGGCGCCGCTCCACCGACCCGGCGGGCGTCCCCGTCGAGTGGTCGCAGGACCGCTACCTCCCCGGGACGGTCGCCTTCACCGTGCACAGTACGGCGGCCGGCGCGCTCGGCCGGCGGCTCAGCCCCTGAGCAGGAGCCGCTCCAGCATGGGCCGGAAGTGCGCGAAGTCCGGGGTCGCCCGGTCCGGGTCCTTGGCCTCCTCGTCCCAGCGCCGCACGGCCACCGCGTCGGCCGCGCCCGGGAGGGCCTCGAAGGCGCGGGCCTGCGCCCCCGTCATCGGACCGCCCTGCACCCGCAGGGTGTGCACGGACGCCTCGGACAGCAGGGCGGAGTAACCCGGCTCGACCGCGCACAGGTACCGCTTGGCGGCCACGTGCAGCCGCACCGGCCCGGTCACCTCCGGACCGAACCAGTGGGCCAGCCAGTCGGCCCCGGTGTGACTGTGCCGGTTGTCCCGGCCGCCCTCCATCAGGTCGCGGCCGGTCACGGCTCCGTGGAAGTGCCCCACGTCGTGCAGCAGCGCGGCGGCCACGAGGTGGTCGGGGGCGCCGGCGTCCTCGGCCAGTGCGGCCGCCTGGAGCATGTGCCCCGCCTGCGTGACGGCCTCCCCGAGGTACTCGGCGCCGCCCTCGCCCGCGAAGAGCGCGGCGATCAGGTCGAGCGGGCCAAGGACGGTCCCGGCTCCCGGCGTGCCATCGGCCCCGGGAGCGTCTTCGGCGTCGCGGTTCACGCGGTACCCCCCGCGCGGCGCAGCACGGCGAGGGTGGAGAGGAGGCCGTCCAGGTCCGCGTACGTCCCCTGGAGGTGACGCTCGCCCGACTCGGCGAACGCCGTACGGGCGTGCAGCAGACGGGTGTTGTCGAAGACGACGCAGTCGCCGGGCGCGAGCCGGAAGTCCAGCCGCAGTGCGGGGCGGAGCAGGAGTTCACCGAAGGTCCGGTACGCGGTGTAGAACGCCTCGACTTCGTCGGCGGGCCCGTGCACGGTGCCGGTGGACCGGTTGTTGAACCGGATCTCGCGGACGCGCCCGAGCGGGTCCACGTCGATCAGCGGCCGTTCGGCGCGCAGCTCGGCGCGCGCGTCGGCGAACACGAACTCCACCGGGGTGCGGGCCAGTACGGCGAAGGCGTGCGGATCCTCCGCGCGCAGCAGCGCGGCCGCGTGGAAGCCGTCCACGAGCCCGGAGTCACCGCCGGGCGCCCCGTTGACCAGGCAGTGCAGCAACTGGAGCGTGGGCACCGGGTCCCGGTAGGGATTGTCGGTGTGCGGCGCGATCCCCGCGCCGGTGAAGGCCAGGTTGGTGGGATCCGTCTCGACGCGTACCTCGAAGAGCTCGCCGTAGTTCGTCTCGCGGACGAAGCCGAACGTCCGGGCCACGTCGAGCACCGCCCGGTCCCGGACCGGCACGCCCCGCAGCAGCGCGAACCCGAGTCGCGCCACGCTCTCCAGCACCTCTTCGCGCACCCGCGGATCAGCCTCGTACGCCTCCCAGGCGGCCTCCGGAACCCGGCCGCGCAGGTCCGCCGCCGACCACAGCTCCTTGTCGGCCTCGGTCCGGCCGTCGCCGGGCAGGCCCCGGCCCCCGCCGCCCCCGCCGTCCCCACGGCCCGTGGCGCCACCGCCCGGCCCCGGCGCGTGGGCGGCGAGCCACGCGGCGTCGTACACGGACCGGTGGCCGTCCGGCTCCCACACCACCTCCCAGCCGGGCCCGCCCCCGGCGGCCGGCACGCTCCCGCGGGCCTCGCCCACGGAGAGGTGCGCGGGCAGGTCGGTGATCTGGAACAGCTTCTGGCCGTTGCGCGGATCGCGGCACGCGCCGCAGGGGCAGTTGTCGCGCAGCCAGAGCGCGGGCGGACCGGTGACCGCCGTCGTCGGCATCGGGGTGCTCATGGGGGATGCTCCCGTCCTCGTATCGCGGAGTTGTCTGTACAACTCCGCCCCCGCGCATGCTGGCAGCCCCCGGTGACGGCCAGGTGGCCCCGAGGGGAAGGTCGGGGGGCGGGACCCCGGTCTCGCTCCTGACCCTCGCGGCGGCCCTGGCCCTCCCGGTGACCGCCTTCACCGGCGCGCGCCGCCTGCGCCGCCGCCGTGCGCGCACGCAGACCTGACACCGCCGAGGCCGGAGGGGGCGGGACCGGCCGGGGCCCCGGCCTCGGGGGCCGCGCACGTCCGCGTTACCTTGCTGCTCTCGCATCGAGACCGACCGGGACGCGGTCCGTGTCCCGGAGGCTCGCTCTCTCGTCAGCGCAAGGACGGAACGTGCACCACCACAGGGCCGCGGTACGGGCCATCGGCGGACGTGGCGTCCGCATCGCGTCGGCCGGCGTCCTGACGCTCGGTCTGCTCACCGGCTGCTCGGCGGACTACGACGCCGACGACATCGAGTACGCCGGGGACTACAGCAGCCATCCGCCGCTGGCCGTGGTCGGGTTTCCGTCCACCGGAACGCTGAAGATCACCCAGCGGGTGGTGTGGCGCATCGCCGACGGGAAGGCCGGCGCGCTGGCGTCCCTGGGCGACCCCGCCCAGGACGAGGGTGTCGTCCGCAAGACGGCCGAGAACTGGATCGCCGCGTTCGGCGAGGGCGCCAAGGGGAAGGTCACCGCGGAGTTCTACGACGAGGGTTCGTACCGGCAGGAAGTCGTGCTCTACCTGCACGGCACCGGTCAGATCAAGCAGATCCACGTCCTGCCCCAGAGCGTCGACCGCAAGGACGTCTGGCGGGTGAGCATGGCCGAGCCGGACCCCGCGGAGGCCGCGGCGGTCGCGCCCTGGGTGCCGAAGACGCCCGGCGAGCTGGGCTCGACGATGCTGCGGTGACCGGCACGGTGACCGGTGCGGCTCCGGACGGACCTGCCTACCGCCCCGCGGCGGGTGCCGGTCCGGCCGGCAGCAGCCGCGCCGCGGTGATCCGGTGCAGGTGGATGACGATGTCGTGCGCGGACGCGAGCGAGACCGGGTACTCGGCTCCCGAGGGGCCGGTGTAGGCGGTGCCGATGCTCCTGGTGGTACGGGCCGTCGCGAGCCAGGTGCGGGCGGCGGGCGGTGCGGTGCGCAGGTCCAGGACGTAGTCGCGCGGGCCGACCCGGTCCAGGGTGTACTCGTTGCTGCCGGGTCGCGCCGGACCCAGGGTGTGGCGGCGCACCTTCCCGTCCTCACCGGTGGCGTTGAACGAGCCCCGGTCGAAGGTGGTGCCGATGCTCACGTAGCCCGTGCCCAGCCTGTCGCGCAGGAAGCCGCCCTGCACCTGCGGGTACTGCGCGGGGTCGCGGGTCTCCAGGGCCAGGTGCGCGTTGTGCGCCGACAGCAGCACCTTGTCCCCGGTGTTCCTCTGCCACCAGTCGACGTTGTCGGCCATCACCGAGTCCCGGTAGCGCATGCAGGCCGCGACCTGCGCGGGGTCGGCGAAGTCGAACGCGTAGCCCCTGGCCGTCTGGTCGATGGCGGTGGCGTGCTGCACGGCCCACGCGTACGCCTCCCCGTCGGCCGCGGCGGCGGCCCCGTCGGCCCCGGCCCCGGATCCGGGGCGCTGCTCCGTGAGCAGGGCCAGCGCGCGCCCGGTCCGGACCGCGAGTTCCCGCCGCTCGGCCAGCGGCTTCGCCAGGTACGCGTTCATGTACGCGTCGGCGGAGGCCGTCGGCCGCAGGCCGCCGTACAACCGGGTGATCTCCGGCAGGAGGGCGGGGCGGGCCCGGGCGACGTAGCCGGTCACCTGGTCGTAGAGCTCCGGGCCGGTGTAGGCGAAGTCGTCGCCCATGAACCGCACGGGATCCGCCGGATGCCGGACGTTGTACTCGCGCATCCACCGCAGGAGGCCGAGGTACTCGTCGCTGTTCCACCAGGAGTACGTGTTCTGGAACTCCTCGCGCATGATCTGCCGCACGTCGCCCTTGCCGTGCAGCACGTAGTCGTCGAGCCGCAGTCCGGTGCTCCAGCTGCCCTCCAGGGCGAACGTGCGGAAGCCCTTCTCCTCGACGAGGTAGCGGAAGACGCGGTGCTTCATCGTGAAGAACTCGTGCGAACTGTGGGTGGCCTCCCCCAGGCCCACCACCCGGGCGTCACCGACCATCCGGCCCACGGGGCGCAGGTCCTCCAGGGCGCCGGTGGGCTCGGTGGTGCGCAGCGGGTGGGCGGCGCGTTCCAGGGCGGGCACCGGCGACACCGCCGGGGCCGGCGGCGCGGCGGCGAGCACCGCCCCGAACGCGAGGAGCAGCAGGGCGGAAAGTGCGGAAGTGCGTTGTCTCATGTCCCCAGCCTCCCGGCCGGCGGCCATCACCACCATGATCCAAACCCCCGGTTCGGGGTGGGGCTGCCCCCACCCCCGGCCGGCACCGCGTTCCGGCCGGATCCGGGCGCCGCCGCCACCGCCCCGACGTATCGTCGTGCCATGCCCGGAACGGACGCCGGGAGACGCGGCCCCCGACGGGACCGGGGGGCCGCCGAGGACCCCCACCCGGAGGGGCCCGCACCGGTCAGGTCCGACGAGGAGGAGCGCCCGTGCCCGTTCCGATGATCATCGACTGCGACCCCGGACACGACGACGCCCTCGCGATCATGCTGGCCGCCGCCGACCCCGCGGTCGACCTGCTGGCCGTCACCACCGTCGCCGGCAACCAGACGCTGGAGAAGACCACCCTCAACGCCCTGCGCGTGTGCACCCTCGCCGGGATCACCGACGTCCCCGTCGCGGCCGGATGCGACCGGCCGCTGGTCCAGCCGCTGGCCGTCGCCGACGACGTGCACGGCGTCACCGGCCTGGACGGGCCGCGGTTCCCGGAACCCACCGTCGACGCGGTCCCCGAACACGCCGTGGACCTCATCCAACGGATCCTTCAGGACCACCCGGAGCCGGTGACCCTCGTTCCCACCGCCCCGCTGACCAACATCGCGCTGCTGCTCACCCGCTATCCCGGCAGCGCCGCCCGCATCCGCGAGATCGTGCTGATGGGCGGCTCCACCGGACGCGGCAACCGCACGCCCGCGGCCGAGTTCAACATCTACACCGACCCGGAGGCCGCGGACATCGTCTTCCGCAGCGGAGTCCCCGTCACCATGTGCGGGCTCAACGTCACCCACCAGGCCCTGGCCACCCCCGAGGTCCTGGCCCGCTTCGAGGGCCTCGGCACCGAACTGGGCGACACCTGCGCCGGACTGCTGGCCTACTTCGCCGCCGCCTACCGGCGCCTGTGGGGCATGCCCCACCCGCCGCTGCACGACCCCGTCGCCGTGGCCCGGGTCATCGACCGGTCGATCGTCGGCTGCGCGGACGCGAACGTCACCGTCGAACTGCACGGCCGGTACACCCGCGGCGCCACCGTCGTGGACCTCCACCGGTACCTGGACCGCCCGGTCAACGCGCGGGTCGCCGTCACCCTCGACGCCGACCGCTTCTGGGACCGCATGATCGCGGCCGTCACGGTCCTCGGCTCCCGTACCGCCGGACCCGCCGGACCGGAACCCGCCTGACTCCCCGGCTCCCGCACGGCCGGCATCGGGTACGTCAGCCCGCGACGGGGTAGATCAGGCCGCGCCGGCCCTCCGGGGACGACAGCCACTCCAGTTTCGCGGCCGTCTCGGTGCCCGGCAACGGCGTGTGGAGCACGATCGACAGGTCGGGGCGGGCCGGGACGCGCAGCCTGCGTCGACTCCACGTGCAGCGTGCCCACGACGGGGTGCTCCATCTCCTTGCGGAGCTGGCCGCCGGGCCGCACGTCGCGCTGCTCCCACAACGCGGCGAACTCCGGGCTGAGTTCCCTCGCCTCGGCGATGACCGCCCGGAACCCCTCGTCCCGCGGGTGCTCCGAACAGGCCGCCCGGAACTGGGCCACCACCTCGCACGCGACCTCCTCCCAGCGCGCGGAGCGGACCCGGTAGACCGGATCGGTGAAGAAGGCGACCAGGCAGTTCTGCACGATGTCCGGGCGCATCCCGAGCACCAGCGCGGCCGCCTCGTTGTACATCACCGTGTTCCAGTACACGTCCATGATGTGCGCGGGATAGGGCATCCAGGTGTCGATCAGCCGCTTCAGGCCGTGGCACATGTCCCGGTCGCCCGGGGCGACCTCCAGGGCGGGCGGGTTGAGCCCGGCCAGTACGTACAGGTGCCGGCGCTCCGCGCTGGTCAGTTTGAGGACCCGGCCCACCGAGTCCAGGACCTGTGAGGACACGGTGATGTCGCGCCCCTGTTCCAGCCACTGGTACCAGGACACCCCGACACCGGCCAGCACGGCGACCTCTTCGCGCCGCAGACCGGGCGTACGGCGCCGGGCTCCGCCGTCCGGCAGCCCGGCCGCCGTCGGCGTGACCCGGGCCCGCCTGCTCATCAGGAACTCGCGCAGTTCCGCCCGGCGGTGCCTGTCGATCGGTGTGGCCACGACGTTCCCCCTGCCGGCCCCCTGGTGGTGCCACCAACAGGATAAGTTCCCACTCTTCACGGGCATTCCCGCACCGTGAAGGTAGGGCCATGGCGACTGACACACAGACGACGACCAACGCCCCGCACACGGCGGATCCCGGGGACGGCAGGCTCACCGGCCGGGCCGGACTGGTCCTGTTCGTCCTCTGCGCCGCCCAGTTCATGGTGGCGCTCGACTTCTCCGTACTCAACGTGGCCCTGCCCGTCCTCGGCGAGGACCTGGGCCTGAGCCGGTCCGCCCTGCAGTGGGCGGTCACCGCGTTCGCGCTGCCCTCCGGCGGCTTCCTCCTCCTCTTCGGCCGCGTCGCCGACCTCCACGGCCGCAAGAAGCTGTTCCTGACCGGCCTCGCGGTCTTCGGCGCGGCCTCCCTCCTCGCCACCTTCGCCTGGGACCCGGCGTCCTTCCTGACCGGGCGCGCCGTGCAGGGACTGGGAGCGGCGATCATCGTGCCGACCGGCATGTCCCTGCTGACGACGACGTTCCCCGAAGGCCCCCTGCGCGACCGGGCGCTCGGCATCTCCGGCACGCTGCTGTCCCTCGGCTTCACCGTCGGCATGCTGCTCGGCGGGGTCATGACCGACACCCTCGGCTGGCGTTCGACGATGGCGCTGCTCGCCGTCGCCGCCGTCATCGTGCTCCTCCTCGCGCCCGGACTGCTGCCCGAATCGCGCAACCCCCGACGGCCGCGGCTGGACGTACCCGGCGCCGTGACCGTCACGGGCGGGCTGCTCGCGCTGATCTACGCCCTGTCGACGGCGGCCCAGCGCGGCTTCGGCGGGGCGGACGTGTGGGGCACGCTGGCCGCCGGGCTGCTGCTCCTCGCCGCCTTCGCGGTGGTGGAGTCGAAGGCCCCGGCCCCGCTGGTCTCCCTGCCGATGCTGAAGCGGCGCACGATCGCCTGGGGCAACATCGCGGGCCTCGTGACCTTCTCGATGATGTCGACGGTCGTCTTCGTCCTGACCCTCTACCTCCAGGAGACCCTGCACCTGTCAGCCTTCCGGACCGGCCTGGTCTTCGGCATCCAGGGCGTCGCGTCGGCGGTCGCCGGTACGTACGCCCCCACGCTCATCGGCCGCTTCGGCGCCCGCCGCACCCTCGTCGGCTCGCTGCTCGGCCAGGGCGTGTTCATCGCCGCGCTGCTCGGCGTGGGCGCGGAGTCCGGTGCCCTGCTGGCGACCGTGTGCGTATCGCTGGCCAGCATGTTCCACCTCGGAGCGATCATCTCGTACGGCGTCACCGTCACGAGCGGCGTGCCGGACGCCGAACAGGGCCTGGCCACCGGCCTGGTCACCACCACCCAGCAGGTCGGCATCACCATCGGCATTCCGCTCCTCGGGGTCCTGGCCACCACACAGGCGTCGCTCCTCGACGGCGTGCGGACCGTGCTCGCGATCGACGCGGCCGTCGTACTCGCCGCCGCGCTCCTGGTGGCGATCGGGCTGCGCCGCCGTACGGCCTGAGGGCACGACGGCGGGGGAGACCCGGGCGCCGGAACCCGGCCGGGCCTGCCCGCCCCACCCGGCCCACCCGGCCCACCCGCCTCCGGCGTGACGCGGATCACCTCGGGGAGAAAACCCGAGGCTCCTGACCGGCGTCTCTCAGGTGTGAAACGGGTGAGAGCGGCAGCGCCGCGGGAACTGGACGAGGAACACCTCCTGAGGCGGGTGGCCCGGGGCGACCGGGCCGCCTTCGAGGAGCTGTACCGGCGCACGTCGCCGTGGCTCGCGGTGCGCCTGCGCCGCCGCTGCGCCGACCAGCAGATCGTTGCCGAGGTCATGCAGGAGACGTTCCTGGCGGTGTGGCGCGCGGCGGGCTCCTTCGCCGGGAGCACGAGCGGGACCGGGGGTACGGCCGTCGGCTGGTTGTGGACGATCGCGGCCCGCCGCCTCGTCGACGCGTTCCGGCGCAGGGCCCACCACGCCGAGCCACCGCCGGCGGCCGCCGGGCACCCCGCCGCGCCCGCGGCGGAGGAGGAGGCACTGGAGGCCACCGTCGGCGGCGACGTCGGGGACGCGCTGCGGCGCCTCGCGCCCGAACTCAGGGACGTACTACAGGCCATGGTGCTCGACGGACTGTCCGTCCGGGAGACCGCCGTACTCCTCGGACTGCCCGAGGGAACGGTCAAGACCCGCGCCCGCCGGGCCCGGATCGCGATGCGGGAGGCGCTGGCATGAACGTGGAACACGCGTCGGCACGGCTCATCGACGGGTACGCCCGCGGCGACACGGACCTCGCCGCGGACGAACTGTGGGCCCTGGAGGCCCACCTGGAAGGCTGCCGTGTCTGCCGCGACCGGCTTTCGGACGCCGTCACCGCGGAGGCACCCGCCACGGCGGCCCTGACCGGGGCGGTCTGGTCCGCGCTCGGGCCCCAGCTGGACGCGGTCGCCCCGGCACCACCGCGCCGACGCCTGGCGCGGTGGTCGGCGTGGACGACGCCCGCCATGACGCCGTGGCTCGCGATGATCCTGGCCGTGACCCTGCTCGCGCTGCTGCTGGACGCGCTGGGACCGGGCTCCGGCCGGGTCTCCCTGGTGCTGCTGCTCGCCCCCGTCCTGCCCGTGTGCGGTGTGGCGGCGTCATGGTCGCGCGGCCTGGACCCGGCGTACGAACTGACCGCCTCCACACCGCGGGCCGGGCTGCCACTGGTGCTGCGGCGCACCGTCTCCGTGCTCACCGTGGTGATCCCCACGCTGCTGGCCGGGCAATGGGCGAGGGGGGCGACCGGGGCGACGGGAGTGACGGGGGTGACGGCCGCCCAGTGGCTGCTGCCCTGCCTCGCCTTCACCGCCCTGACCCTGGCGCTCGGCGGCCTCATCGGCATGACCCGCGCCGCCGTCGCCCTGGTGGCCCTCTGGACCGCGGCCGTGGCCGCGCCGACCCTGGCCACGAGCCGTACGGCCCTCGTGCTCGGGACCGACGGCCTGCCGGTGTGGGGACTGCTCCTCGCGCTCGCCGTCGCCGTCGTGATCGCCCGCAGGCGCTCCTACACCGTCCCGGGAGCGCACGCGTGACCCCCCTCGCCGTACCCCGGACCCACCTCGAACCCACCCCGGACGACCCACCGCACGAGCCCCGACAGCAGAGGAAACGCACCATGCCCGCAGTGAGCAGGGCCGACATCGCCCCCACGGCCTACGCCTGGGAGATCCAGGCGACCGGGCTGAAGGTGAAGGCCGGCAGGAACCGGATGGCCGTCGACGGACTCGACCTGAGGCTGGGCACCGGGGTACACGGACTCCTCGGCCCCAACGGGGCGGGCAAGACCACCCTCATCCGGGCCCTGGCCACCGTCCTGCGCCCCGCCGGTGGCGAGCTGGAGCTGCTCGGCCGGCCCGCGGGCGGCCTGGGCGGGCACCGCGCGCTGCGCCGCCGGATCGGTTACCTCCCGCAGGAGTTCGGCTACTACAAGCGGTTCACCGTACGCGAGTTCGTCGAGTACATGGCGTGGCTGAAGGAGGTGCCCAAGGCGGACATCCCCGCGGCGGTGCAGCGCGCCGTCGAACGGGTCGGTCTGGCCGACCGCGCCGACGAGCGGATGAAGGCCCTGTCGGGCGGGATGGTGCGGCGGGCCGGCATCGCCCAGGCCATCGTCAACGACCCGGCGGTCCTGCTGCTGGACGAACCCACGGTCGGCCTGGACCCCGCACAGCGGCTGCGCCTGCGCGAACTGCTCCAGGAACTGGGCACGGACGCCTGCGTGGTCGTCTCGACGCACCTGGTGGAAGACGTGGCCGCCGCCTGCACCGACGTGCTGCTCTTCGCCGAGGGGCGGCTCGTCTTCCAGGGCTCCCCGGACGAGCTGGCCGCGGCGGGCGGCCCGGAACACGTGGGCGACAGCCCACTGGAGCGCGGCTACTCGGCGCTCCTCGTCGACCCCGTACGGACGCGGGGCGCCTGGTGAACTCCCGCATCCTGCGCATCGAACTGCGCCGCTCCGTCGCCCCGTGGGCCGGCGCCGCCGTCCTGGCGGCCGCGCTCGCCTTCCTGCACCTCATCCCCGGACCGTGGTGGAACGGCACCGCGCCGTGGACGGCCCAGTGGACGTCCATGGCCCTGTGGACCCGGTTCCCGCTGATGTTCCTGTGGCCGCTGGCCGTGGGACTCGGGGCGCTCCAGGGGCTGCGCGATCACCGCTCGAAGATGTCCGAGCTGCTGACCGGCACCCCGCGGCCCGCGCGGCACCGCGCGGCCGTCCTGGCGGGCACGACGGCGTTCACCCTGGTGTCGGCGTTCGGGCTCCTCGTCCTGCTGGGCGCGGTCCGGGTGCTCGTGAGCGGTGCCTCGTACGCCCACCTCGGCTGGCTGCCCGTCTCGCTGGTGGGGGCGCTCGCCCTGGCCGCGGGAGCCGCGCTCGGCATGGGGGTCGCCCGGGCCCTGCCCTCGATCCTCACCCCGCCCGTACTGGCCGTGGGAGCCTTCCTGTTCACCACCCTCGTACGGCAGACCACGGACGCCGCGGTGCCGACGTCGGCCGCGCCGAACCGCCTCTCGCTGCTGTCGCCCGCGGTGCCGGAGGTGCGCGAGACGCTCCTGACGCTTTCCGCCCCCGTGCACCTCGGGCAGACCGTCTGGCTGCTCGGCATGGCCGCGACGGGCCTGGCGCTGCTGGCCGCCACCACGCCGCGCGTGCGGCTGCTCGCCCTCACCCCCCTGGTGGCGGGCGGGGCCGTCGCCCTGCTCCTGCTCCCGGCCGGCCCGCGCGCCACGCACGTCGTCGACCGGGCCGCCGCGGCGCCGGTGTGCGACGGCCCGGTGTGCGTGACGACCGCCCAGCGGGCACGCCTCGACGCCCTGGCGGGCCCCGGCAAGGAGGCGTTGCGCCTGCTGGGGGCGGCCCTGGGCGGCCAAGCACCCGCCACCGTCCACGAGACCACCGTCCCGCGGGCGCTCGGTGACACCCCGGAGCGGTCGCGCGACTCCGTACTCGTCGACTTCGACGACGGGATGATCGCCGGCGCCGCCGGCGGCGAGCGGCTGACCCGGGCGCTGGTCGCCCAGGGCATGGCCCCGGTGTGCCACCCCCGCAGCGCCACCGAGAGCGGCACCCTGGACGAGGCCGCCGCACAGAGCATCGGGGCCGCCTGGGCACTCGGCGAGGACCTCCGGCCGCTCGACGGGACCATGCACGCCGCGAGCCACCAGGAAGAGGTGGCCCGCCCGGTGTGGGAGGTGTTCACCGCGCTGCCGCGGCCGGAGCAGCGGCTGCGGATCGGCGCCATGCACGCCGCCGCCGTCTCCTGCTCGGGCGACGTGCTCGCCGCGCTGACCGGCGGGGCGTCCGGGTGAGGTGGTCGGCGCTGTACGCGCGCTCGCGGCAGGCCCCCGCCTCGCTCGCCGCGGTGGCGGTCGGCGCGGTGGCGCTGTGCGCCCTCGCCCGCCTCGGCGGCGGGGGGCCGGGCGACCCCCGGCTGGCCACCCTGCTCCTCGCCGCGGGCGCGACGGCCCTCTCGGTCGGACTCGGCGGCCAGGACCTGGCGTTGGACCGTACGGCGGCGATCCGCTGGATGCCCCGCAGGGCGCTGCACGTGCTGCTCTGCGCGGCGCTCATCGGCGCGGTGCTGCTGGCGGTGCGGACGGCGGGCGGCCAGCCGGCCGGCGTCGAGTTCACCGTGCGCAACAGCGCGGGGCTGATGGGACTCGTCGCGATCGGGGCGGCCTGGGGCGGGAGCCCGTACGCGTGGATCCCGCCGTTCGCGTGGCTGTCGGCCTCCCTCGTCGCCCCGCCCGCGACGGACGTGGCGACCCAGGTCCTGACCTGGATGCTGCTCCCGCCCGGCACGCCGGCCGGGACCTGGACGGCCGTCACCCTGGCCGTCACCGGCACAGCGGTCTACGCGGCCGGCGGCCCGCGGCGCTGACCGGCCCCGCGGGTCCGACCCGCCAGAGCCCGGGCGGCGCCCCGCCCGACGGAAAACGCCCTACGCCGCCGACGGCGTAGGGCGTTCGTGCGCCGGCACGATCAGCGGAGGGACTCCACCGCCGTGCCGCGTCGTTCCGGACGCAACGTCAGCACCACGGCACGACGGTGTAGTTGTGCACGTACCGGGCCGACACCCAGCCGCTCGGCTGACCGTGCAGCCGGTACCAGACAATGTTGCCCTCGACCCACTTGGCCTGGACCAGGCAGGACAGCCTGACCTTGTCCCAGGGGCGCAGGGAGCCGACCACACGGGCTTGGGTGGTGGCGTTGGCGCGGACCTTGACGCCGGCCGAGCTGACGACCAGCCCGTCGGCGTACGGGACCGCCGCCAGCGCGCCCCCGGCGAAGAGAACGGCTGAGGCGGCGGCCGCCGTACCCGCCACCGCGATCCTTCTGAACATGCGCATCTGCGTCTCCCGAACCTCACGACTGACCCGGCACGCACCGAACGCGGCCGTGGAACGACCCTGCGCCGCCGTTCGCCGTCCGGCCGTCCGGCACACCGCACGGTCCCTCGGACGGCGGAACGTCCCGGCCGGAGGCCCGGGGGCTCCCCGGGCCGGACGCGCGCCGCCGCCCTCGGGCCCGCGGCGGGCGGCCGTCAGCGGAGCGAGGCGCCGTACACGTTGTCCACGGTGATCGTCACCAGCACCCTGCGGTCGGACACCATGACCGCCCGGTACTCGTCCCAGTCCGGGTGCTCGCCGGAGGCGAGGCGGTAATAGTCCACCAGGGCCTGCACCTCGGGGCCGTGCGGGTCGGTACCCGGCCCGACGAGCGTCACCGTGCCCTCGGCGGTGGCCCACGTCCAGCCGTCCGGACCGGTCACCTCCAGCGCGGCCCGCGGGTCGCGGCGCAGGTTGGCGGTCTTGGCGGTCCCCTCGGTCGTCGAGACCCGGATGACGCCGGCGGTCCGGTCGTAGGACGGGAGGACGGGGGAGAGCTGGGGGCGGCCGTCGGACTTGAGCGTCGCGAGCACGCCGAGCCTGCTGTTCGCGAGCAGCTCGTGCGGGTCGAAGGGGTTGCCGGTGGGGTGTGCCGTGCTCGCCGTGTTCGTCGTGTCTGCCATGTGGGCCTCAACCCGGGACCCGGCGCGGTGTATTCCGGTCAATCGGGAGCCGATGATGCGGAACCGATTCTGCTCCGCGTCGTTGACGTGCTGGGTGCACCCGCCCGCTCCGGGTCTCCGTTCCCCGGAGCGGGCTCCGCGCCCACACCGGCCGCTGCCCGGACGGCACTCGCTCGTCGTGCCCTCCCCGGGGTTCACCCTGCCCCGCACCACGTTGAGCACCCTCGCCGAGGACCTGGCCTCGCGCGGCTACGTCGTCGCCGCCGTCGACCACGCCTACGAGTCGGGCGCCCCTTCCTCATGCTCGGAGGAGACCCGGCCCTGCTGCCCCCGGACTTCGAGGACCCGACCTGGGACCAGGGCTGGGAGCGCCGCGACGGATGGAAGCGATGGCTGACCGTCAGCACCGGCGGCCACCACGCCTTCACGTCACCGGCCTGTCCTCGGGGAACAGGCCGGTGACGTGGACCCCAACTCCCCGCTGCCGGGCACCCGGTCCCGGCAGATCACCCGCGCGTACGGGGACGCGCTCTTCGACCGGCACCTCCGGGGCGTTCCCCAGCCGCTGCTGGACGGGCCGAGCCCGGCCCACCCGGAGGTGCTCTTCCACGCCGGCCCGCCGTCGCAGCGCCCGTAGCCCTCACCCGCCTCGCCCGCCTCATCCGCCCCCGCCGCATCGCCCCTCGTCAGAGCCGTGCCGCGGCTCGCTCGTTCAGGTGACGCCCCGCCTCCCCGCCCCGGCGGGGAGGCGGGGCGGTGCCAGGATGGCGCCCGAACCACACGTGTGAGCGCCACGGGATCCGCCGGTGAACCGGGGAGGAGCCCCGCCGCGCGGAACAGGGGGCGCGGCGGTGACCGACTCCGTAACGGATGCCCGATCCCGGATCCTCGGCGTCATGCTGCTCGTGGCCGGCTGGCTCGTCATCGGCTGGGCGCTGACGGCGGCCCACGAGGCTGCCTCGGCCACGTACGCGGGACGGCCGGTGTGCGACGGGAAGGCGATGCGCCCGGGCGACGCGTGCCTGGGCGGCGGCCCGAACAGCGGCCCGAACAGCGGCACGTACGAGGAGATCGTCCGGTACCGGACCGCGCACGCGAAGGCGAACGCCTGGAACACCGTGGAGACCGCCGGGTTCGTCGGCGCGGGGCTGGTGTACGCCGGGGCGGTCACCGCCCGTACCACCGGCCGGCTGCGGGAGCCGCTGCGCACCGGGCTTGTCCTCGGTGCCGGCACGGTACCGATGCTGGCCGTCGCCGCGGCCCTGTGGCCGCTCCAGGCCCGGGTGGAGGCGGCGTCTCCCGTGCCGGTCGGCCTGCTGGGCGTCCCCGCGGCGGCCGTCACGGCGGCCCTGGTCGTCTGCGCGACGTCCGCCTACCTGGCGACCGTCTGGGACGCCCCCCGGCGGGGCCCGCTCCCCGGGACCGGTGCCGGGTCCGGGACCGGCCCCGGGGAGAGGGACGGGGCCGGGGCGCTGCGCAGAACGGTGTCCGCGGCCTTCGACCGGGGCGAGACGGACGACCCCTGGGCCGCCCGCCGGATCACGAAACCGGTCCCGGCGCACTACCCGCTGTTCGTCGTGCGCGGCGTACAGGCCCTGGGCACCGTGGTGTTCGCGGCGTCCTGCCTGCTCGGCGCCGCCCTCCGGACGCACTCCGCGGGCCCGCCCGGCTGGCTCCCGGCCCTCGGGGTGGGCGTCGGGGGCCTCCTCTTCACCGTCCACGGGGTGCGCTTCCCCCGCCGCGGCCCCGCCCGCGGCCCGGTCCGCTGGGGATACGCGGCGGCCGCCGCGGTCTCCCTCGCCGCCGCGGTGGGCGAGCTGACGTCCTTCTCCGCGGTGACCTGGCCGGGCCTGCTGAGCGTCGTGGCGTTCTCCGCCGCGTTCTGGACGCTCGCCTCGTGGTTCGGTACGACCCTGCCGAACCCGCCGGTCGCGGGCCGGATCGTGTACACGGTCCTGGGCGTGACGCAGGTCCAGGTGGCGGCCGTGGTGGCGTTCGCGGCGAGTACGTCCACGTCCCCGGTGGCGTCCGGGGCCGCGGCCTACGGCACGTCCGTCGTCGTCCTCGCGTGGGTCTGCACATCGTTCGACCGCGCGTCGAAGACCGAGGCCCTCGGCGCGGTGCCCCCGGCCGTGTCCGCCACCTGCTCCGCCGCCTCGTCCCTGCTGCTGGCCGCCACCGCCTACCGCGCCGCCGTCGCGGACGCGGGGTGGTTCGTCTGGGCCATCGCGGCGGGCTGCGCCCTGATGAGCGTCGTCCACGCCCACACGGCGGCGGTCCGGGCGGCCGGGGCGGACCGGCGTACGCCGTCGGGCAGCGGCTGAGTACGGGCGACGGGGCCGGGCGGAGCGGTCAGGTGCGCTCGAAGCGTTCCCGGCGCTCGACCCGGTCCCGGCCGACGGGGCCCGGCGGGCGGGGCACCGTCTTCCCCGCGCGCACCCACTCCCGCTCCAGCCGGTCGTAGATCGGCGAGTCGGACTCGGTCCAGGACACCCGGAGCGGTCCCGGGACCCCGGCCGCCGCCCGCGCTGCGAACATCGTCTCCTGCATGTCCGCCCAACGATCGCGCGCCCCGGGACGTGGCGGCACGTGACCGTTTCGTCATCACCCGGCCGCCGGCACGGCCCGCGCACAGACCCCCGCGCAGCCCGCCGCCCAGGCCGCCCTGCCGACCGCCACGCCGGGATCCGCGCCGGGCGCCCCGGGCGCCCGCCCGGTGGGGGATCATTCAGGCGCCGGGACGCTCGCGGAAAGGGGCAAGGACACCGATGCCGACCACACCGGACGCCGTGGGGACCGTCCTCGGCGAGCTCGTCGCGAACGCCGCGGCCGATCAGGGCGGCGCGCTGTGGCGGCTGCGCGACCCCGGCCGTCAGCTCGACGCCAACGTCGTCCGGCTGCCGCCCGGTGCCGAAGTCGCCCCCCACACCGAGGCCGACCTCGACGTCCTGCTCGTCGTCGTCGCGGGCACCGGTCACCTCACCCTGGACGGCGCCGGCCGCGAGGTGAGCCGCGGGTCCCTCACCGTCCTGCCGCGGGGCGCTTCCCGCGCCCTCTCGGCGGGCCCGGACGGGCTGGTGTACCTCACCGCCCACCGGCGGCGCCCCGGGATGGGCATCGGACACCGTCCCCGGACCGACGCCGCGGCCCCCTGCGCGCTGCACCTGGTCTGCGGACAGTGCCACCGCCACGCGATCGAAGCCGACGCACGCTTCTGCGGCCGCTGCGGCACCCCGCTGAAGCGCCGGACGCAGGACGGCTGACCGGCCGCGACCCGGGGACGGAGGGGCAGCGACCGGACGCACCGCGCTCCCGCGTGCGCCGGAGCGTCAACGGGGCGCCAACAGAATGCTTTCTTCGGCATCACCTGAGACTTCTGCTGTCCGGGTGGGCTGACGCGGGGCAGGAGAAGTGCCACGATGATCCGTGCTTCAACAGAGTGCCGGGTCGGTGCGCGGGGAAAGCGGCGGCGCGGCACGCCCTGGCAGCCCTACGCCACGAAGGGGCGGACATCACATGAGCGCTTCACCATTCGTATCGTCCTTAGGCGGCGGTCAGTTCGTGAGCGATGACGACAAGGTGCGGCTGTACTACAGCCGCAAGACCCAGGACATCCTGTACAAATACGGTCCGGGGCCGCGCGTGCACTTCCACGTAGGGCTGTTCGCGGACGGGGCCCATCCGTACACCACCGTGGCCCAAGGCGCCCTCAAACAGCGCATAGTCGAGTCGCAGGAGGCGATAGTCGAGCACGCCGCCCGCTCCTGGGGCGCGTACGAGAAGCCGCCCCGCCGGCTCCTGGACATCGGCTGCGGCCTCGGCGGTACCTCCCTCTACTGGGCGCAGGAACACGGCACGTCCGTCACCGGCCTCACCGTCGCCGCGGAACACCTGCCGATCGTCGCCCGCCTCGCCGCGCAGGCGGGGGTCGGCGACCGCGTCATTCCCGTGCTGAGAGACGTCCACGACCTCGACGAGACGCACGCGTACGACGCCGTCTACGCGAACGAGAGCAGCGGCTACACCGACCGCGCCCGGCTCTTCGAAGTCGTCGCACGGGCGCTCCGGCCCGGTGGGTGGTTCGGCATCCAGGAGCACTTCGTGGTGCGTCCCGAGCCCCGCGGGTTCATCGACGGCTACTACCGGACGCGGCTCGGCACGCGCGCGGAGTACCTGGCCGCCGCCGGGGCGGCCGGCTTCGAGCTGGAGCAGGACGAGGACGTCACCGACCGGGTGGCCGAGTTCTGGGTGCAGTCCATGGCCTGGAACACCGCCGAACTCGACCGCCTGCGCGCCGGCGCCCCGCCGTCGACGTGGACGGCGCAGCGGCTGGGGGAGTCGACGATCGTCCACAGCAAGCTGTTCCGGATCTGGCGCGAGCACGCGATGGAGACGCGGCTGCTGCGCTTCCGGATCGGAGGCTGAGGCATGGACGTCACGCAACGCCCCCGCCCGTCCCGGCTCGGATCCGAACTGCCGCCGTTCTACTGTCCCTTGGAACGCGAGCTGATCCACCCCGCCGCCAAGGAGGTGGAGGCGCGGGCGGTCGGGTGGCTGGACGGGTTCGGCCTCTACCCCGACCCGGTCGAGCGTGCCTGGGGGCTGGCCACGCACAGCGCCGACTTCTCGTGCCGGATCATCCCCCGGGGCGACGTGGAGGCCGTGCTGCTGTTCACCGAGTGGAACTACTGGGCCAACGCGGTCGACGACTGGCAGGACTCCGGGGCCGCGGACGTGCGGACGGCCGCCGTGGCCGACCACGGGGTGCGGTTGCTGCGCACCCTGGAGGACCCCGGAGCGGGCCTGCTGCCGGACGGTCCCGTGACCCGCGCGCTGGAGGACCTCGTACGGCGGACGCACGCCATGCTGACCCCGTTCGAGCTCCGCGGATTCGTCGAGGGAACACGGGACTGGCTGCTCGGAGCCGCCTGGCAGGCGGCGCAGGCCGAGCGGGGGACGATGCCCGGGCTGAACGACTTCGTCGCCATGGGAGGGCTGGCGAACGGCACCCGCTTCTCCCTGACCTGGTCCGACGTCGCGGGCCGGGTCCGGCTGCCGGCGGACACCCTCTGCGCGCCGGCCCTGCGGGCCCTCACCGACGCGGCCGGCTTCGTCGTCAGCGCCGACAACGACCTGTTCTCGTACGACAAGGACGACCACCTCGAACCCCGGGAGGTGAACCTCGTCAACGTCATCGCCCATCAGGAGCGCTGCTCGCCCGCCGAGGCGCTGCCGCTCGCCGTCGCCCTGCGCGACCGGGTGATGGGCCTGTTCCTCAGACTGCGGACCCGGCTGGCGGACGGGGCCGACCCGCCCCTCGCCCGGCACCTGGAGGGGCTGGGCCACTACGTGGCGGGCTGCATCGCCTGGCAGAGCCGGGCACCCCGGTACGCCAGCCCCCGCAACCGCCACGAACTCCCCGATCCCGGGGCGCGGTTCACGATCCGGTACGCCGACCGGCCCAGCCACGCCGGTACGGAGCCGCCGCCGCTGCCGGCCCTCGCCCGGTGGTGGCGCCAGGAGCACGCCTGAGGGACACCGCGGGCCCCGGACCGGACCGGCCCGGGGCCCACGGGCCGGTGGTCGCCTCCGCGCGGGGGGCCGGTCAGCCCAGGCCGAGCAGGCGGCGCCACCAGCCGGCCCGGCGCCGGTGCTGGGCCGGCACGTGGGCGGGGCCCGTCGGGGGCCGCGGCGGGACCGGCGCGTGCGCGGGATGGCCGGCGGGCCGTTCCGGGTACGGGTACGGGTGGTCGCCCCCGTCCTGGACGGTCCGGGGGGCGAACCGCACGGGCAGCGCCAGCAGGTGACGCGACATCAGGGTGCCGCGCCAGCGCAGGTCGCCCGCGGCGACGGCGAGCTGGAGGTCGGGCAGCCGGTCGAGCAGCACCTCGATCCCGGTGTCCGCGATGGCACGGCCGATGTCCTGGCCGGGGCACTCGTGCGGCCCGCTGCTGAAGGCGAGGTGCGAGCGGTTGCCGTGGACGGAGGCGTCGGGGTCGGGGCGGATCTGCGGGTCGGCGTTGCCCGCGGCCAGACCCAGCAGGACCATGTCCCCGGCCTTCACCTGCTGCCCGCCGAGCAGGGTGTCCCCGGTGGCCCAGCGCCCGATGATCGTGTTGATCGGCGGGTCGTCCCACAGGACCTGCTCGAGGGCGTCCGGCAGCGTCAGGTGGCCGCCGGAGAGGCTGGCACGGAACCGCCGGTCGGTCAGCACGGTCCGCAGGGTGTTGGCGATCAGGTTGGCGGTGGTCTCGTACGCCGCGATCAGCACCACCCGCAGGTGCATGAGGACTTCGGTGTCGCTCAGGCTCGCGGGGTGCTCCAGTAGCCAGGAGGCGAGGTCGCGGGCGGGCTGGACCTTCCGCTCGGCGACCAGCTGCTCCAGGGTGGCGGTCACGTACCGGTCGCTCTCCAGGGCCGTCTCCGTTCCCTGGAGCATGTCCCGCGCCGCCTTGACCAGCCGGGGCCCGTGTTCGTCGGGCGCTCCGACGAGCTGGGTCATCACGAGCATGGGGAGCTGGTCGGAGAAGGCGGACACCAGGTCGGCGTGCCCGTCGCCGGCGATCCGGTCGACGAGCTGGTTGGCGAACCGGGTCACGTAGCGGCGGATGCCGCGCTTGTCGAAGCGCTGGAGGGACTCCACGACGGCCCCGCGCAGCCGCTCGTGCACCGGGCCGTCGGTGAAGTTGCACACCGGAACCCAGGTGACCATGGGGCCCAGCGGCGTGTGGGCGGGGACCCGGCCCTCCTTCAGGTCGCGCCAGAACCGCGGGTCGCGGGCGAACCGCGACGGGGTGCGGGCCACGTCCAGGTTCTCCCGGTGCCCGAGGACCAGCCAGGCCGGGAGGTCCCCGCTGACCAGCACGGGCGCCACCGGGCCGTGCTCGGCCCGCAGCTTTTCGTACAGGCCCATCGGATCGGCCTCCGCCTCCGGCCCGTGCAGCCGGCGCGGGCCGCCCGCTGCCGCCGGGGCGTGGGCCGGGCACTGGGGCGGGGGGACGGGGTTGGTGCTCACAGTGCCTCCGGGGTTGCTGCCTGGGAGTGCAGGTAGCGCATGAGGGTCAGCAGGACGTCGCGGGACGAGTCCCGTCTCCTGGCGTCGCAGACGAGGATCGGCACCGCGGGGGGGAGGTCGAGGGCCTGGCGCAGCTCCTCGATCGGATGGTCGGGGGTGTCGGGGAAGGAGTTGACGGCCACGACGAAGGGCACGCCCCGCTCCTCGAGCCGCCCGATGACGTCGAAGCTGATCTCGAGCCTGCGGGTGTCGAGGAGCACGACCGCGCCGAGGGCGCCCTCGAACAGGCCGCGCCACAGGAACCAGAAGCGCTCCTGGCCGGGCGTGCCGAAGAGGTAGAGCACCAGCTCGTCGTTGATGCTGATGCGGCCGAAGTCCATGGCCACGGTCGTCGTGGTCTTGCGTGCCACGCCGCGCGTGTCGTCCACACCGACGCCCGCCTTCGTCATGGTCTCCTCGGTCGTCAGCGGTTTGATCTCGCTGACCGCACCGACCATGGTCGTCTTGCCGACGCCGAAGCCGCCCACGACGACGACCTTGACGGCGGCCGCCGCCGACTGGGGGAGTATGTCCTCGCTCCGGGGCCCGGCGGGCGCGTCAGAGCTTCTGTAGTCCATCGATCACTGCCTCGATCAGAGCAAGGTCGGGAAGTTGGGCGGCGGGCACGGGCGGGCGGACGAACACCCGCTTCTCGGTCAGCAGGTCGCTCACCAGCACGGTGACCGCGCTCACCGGGAGGCCCGCGTACGCCGCGATCTCGGCCACCGACAGCGGGGCCTGGCACATCCGCAGGATCGCGGCGTGCTCCGGCTGCATCTCGGGCCGGGCCGCCGCCTTGGCCACGACCAGGGTCACCAGATCGATGCGGGCGGTGGTGGTCGGTCCGCTGCGGCCGCCCGTGATGACGTAGAGCCGTTCGGGGCTGGCGTCCTCCCAGCTGGGCGGCGGTTGCCTCACGCGAGTTGCCCGTCATGTCGGGGCGGGCTGCTCAGGTGCTCTCCAATCCGGCTCACGAGGGCCCGCATCTGCGCCCCCATCAGGCCGGCGTCGACGCCCTCGTCGGCGAGGACGGCCAGGTAGGAGCCGTCACCCGCGGCCATGAGGTAGAAGAACCCGCCGTCCATCTCGATGACGACCAGGCGCATCCGGCCCTTGGAGTAGGGCAGTTCCGCGGCCACCGCCCCGGCCAGGCTCTGCAGGCCCGCGCAGGCCGCCGCCAGGCGGTCGGCGGTGTCCGTCTCCGCTCCGAACTGCGCCACGCACAGGCCGTCGGCGGAGAGCACGATCACGTGTCGCGTCTGCGGCACTCCGGCGGCCAGGTCCTTGAGCATCCAGTCCATGCTGCTTCGCTGTGTCATCACTGCTTACGTCCCTTTGGTCGCTGTGCCCGACGGGTCCTCGCCGCCCTGGCCGGGCGTCCCGGACAAACCGCTGTGGAAGGCCTCCAGCCACAGGCCGGGGGCCTCGTCCGGCGCGGTCCGCGGCGCCGCGGCGTACGGGATGTCGGGGGTGTTGGCACGGTCCTTCCGGCGACGCTGCGGCAGGCCGCCCGCCGTCCGCTCGCCGACGTGCACGGTCTCTTCCTCGACGGCAGGCCGGGACCTGGCCGCCCCCGCGGCCGGCGCGCGCACCGCCGGGTGGTCGGCGGGGTGCTCCCGCGGCGCGGGCGCCGCCGCCCTCGGACCGGAGGAGGAACCGATGCCGTGGGCCAGGCCGGTCGCGGCCGAGGTGCTGGTGATCAGGTCCTGCGGCACGATGAGCACCGCCCGGACACCGCCGTACGCGGAGGAGCGCAGGGCGACCTGGAAGCCGTACGCCTGCGCCAGCCGGCCGACCACCGCGAGGCCGAGCCGGGGCGTCTCGCCCAGGTCGTTGAGGTCGATGCCGGTCTGGGCCTGGGCGAGCATCTGCTCGGCCCGTTTGCGGGCCTCCTCGCTCATGTTCACCCCGCCGTCCTCGATCTCCACGGCGATGCCGGACTGGACCTCGACGGCCGTCAGGTGGACCCGGGTGTGCGGCGGGGAGTAACGGGTGGCGTTGTCCAGCAGCTCGGCCAGCGCGTGGATCAGCGGTTCCACCACGGGTCCCACGACGGCGACTTCGGAGACCGAGTGGAGCTCCACCCGCTGATAGTCGATGATCCTCGACATCGCCCCGCGCAGCACGCTGTACAGGGTCACCGCCCTGCTCCACTGACGGCCCGGGCGGGCCCCGCCCAGCACGGAGATGGAGTCGGCGAGCCGCCCGACGAGCGCGGTGCCGTGGTCCAGGCGCAGCAGGTCGCCGAACACGTCCGGATTCCGGCCGTGCCGGTCCTCCATCTCCCGCATCTCCTGGGCCTGCTGGTGGACGATCGCCTGCACCCGGCGGGCGATGTTCACGAAGGCCCGCTGCGCCGAGTCGCGCAGGTTCTCCTCGGCGTCGACCGCGTCGACGACCCGCGCGAGCACGCTCTGCAGGGCCGCTCTGAACTGCGTGGTCAGGGCGGGGTCGTTGCCCCACCGGTTGCCGTACCCGCCGCGCCCGCCGAGCGAGTTCAGCACCTCCTCGGGAAACTCGCCCGTGCGCAGCCGCTCGATGGCCTCGGGCAGCACCACCTCGGAGAGGTGCACGGTCTCGGCTTCCTGCCGGGACAGGGCGTGGTGGAGGGCGGCGACCTGGTCGCGCTGCGCCTCCATCGCGCGGCCGCGCCGCAGTGCCTCGCACAGGGCCACGACGGTGCAGGCGGCCCCGATGGCGACCCAGGCGGTCCGGGACGGGCCCGACGAGGTGACGAGGGCGCCGGCGAGGGAGGCGACGGCCACGGCCGCGATCGTGGGCAGCAGCCGGCTTATCCCCGTCTCCGAGCGGGTGGCTTTGCGTCGGAAGTTTTCTCGCGCCATCAAGTTCCTCGAACCGTCGAAAGAGGGCATTCCTATGACCGGTGGGCGAGCATAACGGCGTCCAACTCGGGTTTTCCGGGGTTTCGTTGGAGTTCATCGGACCGAAGGAACGAATACGGGCCATTGTCGACACGCGGATGAATAGCGGCCGCTGTATGTACGTGGGTTCCGTCGGAGAAACCAAAGGTCCGCCGCATTGCATTCGAACGAGAGGGGCCAATTCGAACGTAATCTTCGATATATTCCGGCCGCAAGGCGGGCCCGGCGCCCGGCACGGGGTGGCGCGCACCCGCACCGCAGGTGTGCATGCCGGGCAGCACGGGCATCGCGCCGTACCGTCGGCCGACCTCTCCACCGGCCGGGACCGGCCCGGTGCTCGCGGGGGTCCTCGACGCCGGCCGGGGCGGCCCGCGGCTCCGTTCGGCGGATCCGGGGCGGGATCGGGGTCCGCGGCGCCCGGAATGGATACGGATGGTGTGTCGCTCCGCGTCCGGCCACCTCCAGGGAGACTCCGATGAGCCGCATCAACCGACGTGACCTCGCGCTGCTGGCGCTGCGGGCCGGGACCGGGGCCGTGCTGATGGCGCACGGTACGCAGAAGCTGTTCGGGTGGTTCGGCGGCGGCGGTCTGGAGAAGACCGCGGCCGCGATGGAGCACATGGGCTTCACCCCCGGGCGGCACAGCGCCGTCGGGGGGCCGGGCGGGGGGGCGGGGGGCGGGGGGGGCGGGTGGGTGGCTGGAAACAACTATAAAAACAAAAAAAAAAAAAAAAAATAATTATGAGTCAGATGA
>NZ_JBEOXU010000093.1:0-25048 GCF_040296725.1 Streptomyces sp. NPDC002044 | reverse complement strand
GGCCGTGGTTCGCGACCAGCGTCGGGGCGGGGCGGCGGCGGGGCAGCGGCACCGTGCCCTGGCCGCCGCGGGGGCCGTCGGGGCGGGAGGCGTCCGCGCGGGCGCCGTCGAGGCGGACCGGCCCCGTGGGGGCGAGCGGCTCGCGCTCGCCCTTGCGGGGGCCGCCGACCCGGTCGGACCGCCGGTCGGGGTGGCGCTCGCCGGTGTGCCGGGACTCGGTGGGCCGGTCGGTGGGCCGGTCGGCGAACCGCTCCGCGGGCCGGTCCACGGGCGGGCGTTCCGCCGGGCTCAGGCCGAGCAGGGCGCTGCGCGCGAGGCCGTTCGGCGGGGTCTCGTCGTCCAGCGTGGCCATGGCCGGGCGGCCGCCGACGCCGGTGAGTCCGGTGATCCCGGTGGTGGTGCCGTCCACGACGGCGGGGTCGTCGAGCCCGTCGAGGCCGAGTACCCCGAGCGGCGCCTCCAGCTCGACGGGGCCGCGCAGTTCGGCGGCCGGCAGGGCACGGCCGGAGGGGGCCCGTCCCACGGCGGGCGCGTTGCGCTCGGACGGGATCGCGCCGGGCCTGCCCGGCTTGCCAGGCTTCCCGGCCATGCCGGCGCCGACCCCGGCGTTCAGCCGGATGCCCGTGCCGTTGGTGTCGGGGGCCTCGGTCAGCAGGGCCACGGGGAGGAACACCACCGCGGTGGTGCCCCCGTACGGGCTGGGCTGGAGGACGACCTTGACGGCGTGGCGCTGCGCGAGGCGGCTGACGACGAACAGGCCGAGGCGGTCGGTGTCGGACAGTTCGAACTCGGGGGTCTCGGCGAGCCGGAGGTTCGCGTCGAGGAGCGCGTCCGGGTTCATGCCGAGGCCGCGGTCGTGGATCTCCAGGGTGAAGCCGTTGGCCACGCGTTCGCCGTGCACCTGGACCGCGGTGTGCGGCGGGGAGAACACGGTGGCGTTCTCCAGGAGTTCGGCGATGAGGTGGGTCACGTCCGCGACGGCGGGCCCGGCGATGCCCAGGCGCGGGAGCCGGCGCACCTCGATCCGCTCGTAGTCCTCGACCTCGGCGACGGCGGCCCGTACGACGTCCATCAGCTGGACGGGCTTGCGCCACTGGCGGGAGGGCGCGGCGCCGGAGAGGATCACCAGGCCCTCCGCGTGGCGGCGCATGCGGGTGGTCATGTGGTCGAGGCGGAAGAGGTCGGCGAGCTCCTCGGTGTCCTCGGTGCGGCGTTCCATGGTGTCGAGGAGGGTCAGCTGACGGTGCAGGAGCACCTGGTTGCGGCGGGCCAGGTTGACGAACACCTCGGAGACGCCGCGGCGCAGCTCGGCCTGCTTGACCGCGGCCTCGACGGCGGCGCGCTGGAGGGTGTTCAGGGCCTGGCCGACCTGGCCGACCTCGTCCTTCTCGTACTCCAGCCGGGGTGCCTCGGTCTCCACGTCCACGTGTTCGCCGGCGGCGAGGCGGCGCATGACGCCGGGCAGGCGGACGCCGGATGCCTCGTGGGCGTCCTTGCGGAGCCGGGACAGGTCGCGGATCAGCTCGCGGCCGATGCGCACGGACAGCACCAGGGAGACGATCAGCGCGATGAAGCCGAGGATGCCGGCCACGGCGGCCTGGAGCAGGACGTCCATGGCGACGGGCTCGACGCGCTTCTGGTAGCGGTCCCCGGCTTCGGTGCCCATGGTGGCGAGGTCGTCGAGGACCTTGGTGGCGGCGGCGTCCCACTGGGCGGCGGTGCTGCTGCGGGGGTTCTTGACCGCGCCGGCGTTGAGGAACCGTTCCTCCGCGTCGCGCAGCACCTTGGAGTCGGTGCCGGCCCAGTACCGCTCGAAGCGCTCGCGGTCGGCGGGCGGGAGGATCGCGAGGTTGAAGTCGTAGAGCAGGGCCCGGTTGGCGGCGAGGTCGGAGACGCGGCGCAGGTCGGCGGCGTTGACGCTGCGGGCGGCGAAGGCGGAGGCGACGAGGGCGTCCTCGCGGGACAGCGCCTCGCGGGCCCGGGTGATGCCGACGAGGGCGCGGCCCTGCTTGTCCATCTCGACGTTCTCCAGCGCGTGGAGGTTCATCAGGAACTCGTAGCAGGGATCGACGAGGCGGCCGTAGAACTCCAGGGCCTGGCCGGTGTCGAGGGTGTTCTGGTCGACGGAACGGCGGATCCCCTCGATGCCGTGGAACGCGGCGAGGATCGAGCGCAGGCGCTGGGCGTTCTGGGCGCTCAGCTCGTCGGTGACCTCGGGGTCACGGGCGCTCGCCCGGATCTCGTCGATCACCTCGTCGGTGGCGGACCGGCGCTTGGCCAGCTCGGCCGTGGCGGTGGAGGCGCGGGGGTCGCCGATCACGACGAGGGTCTGGCGGCGCTCCTTCTGGACGGCGCGGACGACGTCCTCGATGGGATAGCCCACCTTGTCGATGACGTACGCGACATCGAGCAGTTGAACGGCCTGACGGCCGGTGATGACCGTCGCGAAGCCCCAGAGGGCTGTCAGGGAGATGAGCGGCACAAGGAGCAACGCCACGATCTTCCGGCGGATGGATTTCCCGCGAAAGCGCATGGCCTCCCCAGCCTCCCCCAGCTCAACCCCGTTACGGGGAGTCGGTGTTCCGTCATTTAAACGGCGTGAGCCTACTACTGCCGGGCGACAGCATCGAAGGCGCGTCCGGACGTTTTCGGCCTGACCTCTGGATGAAGATCACGAGTTGTCCGATACCTCCGGCCAAGAGTGGTGCGATATGCGGCAGATGACACCTGGTGGGGCGTCAGTCCCCGCAATCGGATGGATGGCTGGAATTGTTCGTTCCGCAATCGACGGGGCCCTGGGGTGTCCGCGATGCGGGAATCTCTCGATCGCGCCGGACGTCTTCCTCTTCGAGCGGGCACGTTGGGGTAGACGTGAAGCAGGCATGGCGGACCGCGCGGTGGGGAGTGAGCGGACCATGAGCAGGTACGAGGAGAGAGCCGTCGGCGACGGCCCGGAGGTCCGGGCGCGCGGGCTGTGGGTGGAGGAGCCGGCCCGCAAGCCCCGGATGCCGGATCCGGTGCGGACGTCGGCGGTGCGGGCGGTGCTGATCGTGGCCGTGACGCTGACCCTGGCGACGGTCGCCTTCTTCCTCACGCTGACCACCTCCTGGCTGGCCTTCCCGATGGCGCTGTGCGCGATCGCGGGGACCATCGTGGCCACGTGGGGCGTGCTGGACGTGTGGATCACCCGGCAGATGTGGAACCAGCGGTACGGGGTGGTGTCGGAGCCGAGCAGCACGGCGCGGCGCCGCCGCCGGGAGGCCCGCAGGGCCGAGCGGGCGGCGGCGCGCGAGCCGGGCCCGGGGCGCGTGTCCCGGGACGACGGGCCCCTGACGGCGTTCGGCCGGCGTTAGAGGCGCCCCGGGGCCCGCCGGACGGTGCGGCCCCGTGCCCGGGAGAAGCCACCCAGTGCCGCGGAGAAGCCCCGCCGTGCCGGGGAGAGGCCGCCCCGTGCCGGGGAGAGGCCCCGCGTCGAAACGGAGCCCGGGGCTCAGTTGCGCCGGAACATGCGCGTGGCCGTGATCTCCCCGTGGATGGCCTCCCCGTCCGGCGACTGCTGCGGCAGACCCGGGCGGAGGTGCTCCTCGACGCTGATGTACTTCAGGCCCGCCCGCAGGTCCGCGTCGTTGCGCAGGCGGATGACCAGCGGGAATTCGGCGAGCGCCGTGGTGTCGAACAGGCCGGTGGTGTACAGCAGCTGGACGCCGAGCGCGTCCGAGACGGCCCGCTGGAGCTCCAGCAGGTACGTGGCGTTCGCGCGCCCGATCGGGTTGTCGAGGAACAGGGTGCCCGCGTGGCGGTGCTTGTCCCGGCCGCGGTCGTTGCTGCGCAGCGCGGCCATGGTGCAGTACAGCGCGATAGCCGCGGTGAGCAGCTGGCCGCCGGAGAAGACGTCACCCATCTGGCCGACCGGTACCCGCTCGGCGCGCAGCACCGCGTCCGGCTTGAGGATCTCGACGGAGATCCCCTTGGGCTCCAGCGCCGCCTGTACGCCCCGCAGCAGCAGCGACATGCCGTCGCGGCGGCCCTCGCCGAAGGAGGCGGTGCTGTTCTTCCGCACGGCCGTACGGGTGGCCTCGTCGATGACCTCGCCGAGCCGTTCGCTGAGGGTGGCCTGGTCGGGCTCCTCGAAGCGGATGCGCAGGAACTCCTGGCCCGACCACTCCCCCAGGCCCTCGGGGAGCTGGGAGAGCCGCTGGGCGGAGCGCAGGGTGGCCAGGGCGGATTCGACCAGGCCGCGCAGCCGGTCGACGATGCTGTCCCGGTTGCGCTCCAGCTGGGCGAGCTCGTCGGTGAGGACGCGCAGCCGGGGTGCGAAGGCCGTGGCCCAGGCCGCCGCGTGTTCGGGCAGGGCGGAGGCGGGCAGTTCGCGGATCTGCTGGCGCGCGGGGGTGCGTACCTGCTCGTAGCGGGTGGCGTTGGCGTGGCGGACGAGGATGTCGCTCGCCTCCCGTACGGCGGCCTCCGCGGCCGACAGGTCGGCCGCGCAGCCGCGCAGGGAACGGCGGGCCTCGGCCGCCGACTGGCGGGCCTCCTCCAGGGTGCCGCGGTGGGGCACGGGTTCCTGGTCGTCGTCCGGGTGGGTGTGGTCGCGCAGGAGGTCCCGCAGCAGGGCCGCGGTCTCCTCGAAGCCTCCGGCGCCGTCCTCGGCGGTGCGGTGGGAGCGCAGCAGGTCCGCGTGGGCGGAGCGGGCGCCTTCCACGGCGGCGGTGTGGGCGGCGAGCTGGGCGGTGGCCGTGCGCAGCAGGGCCTGGGCCTGCTCGACATCGACGGGGACCAGGTCCTCGGACAGTTCGGTGTGGGCCTCGCCCTCGGCGGGGGCGTGCCGCTCGGCCTCGCCGCGCAGCCGGCCGAGTTGCTCGCTCGCGGCGGACGCGCGGGTCTCCAGCATCTGTACGAGGGATTCGGCGCGGGCGGCGGCGGCCTGGCGGGAGGGGCCGTCGGCGCCGTCGGTGCCTTCGAGGAGCTGGGCGGCTCGGGTGCGGACCTTGTTGGTGAGCCGGTCGAGTTCGGCGAGGGCGGCGCTCTCGTCGCTCTCGGCGCGGGCCTGTTCGGCGCGCAGGTCGGCGCCGACGCCGACCTTCTCGTAGAGCTGGGAGGCGGCTCGGTAGGCCTCGCGGAGGTCGGGCAGGGGCGCCTTGGGCGTGCCGTCGTCCTGCGGGAGGGGGTCGGGCGCTCCGGCGATCTCGGCGCGTTCGGCCCGCAGCGCGCGGGCGGTGCGGCGGGCGTCGTCGGCGGCGCGCTGGGTGGCGCGGCGGTCCTCGTCGGCGGCGCGGGCGCGGTCGAGGCAGGCTTCGGCGCGCGCCTCGGACTCGGCGGCCTCGTCGGCGAGTTCGCGGACCCTGGCCTGCCAGCCGGCGCGCTCGCGCAGCCGGTAGGCGAGGCCGGCCAGGGCGTCGGCGACGCGGCGGGCGCGCTGGGCTGCGTCCTGGCGCTCGTCCCGTACGCGGGTGGCGTCGGCGGCGGCCTCGTCGGCCTCGGCGCGTACGGTACGGGCCTCCGCGAGCTCGGCGTCGGTCTCCTCGGCGAACGCCCGGGCGGCCCCGGCCTGCCGGGCGAGTTCGGTGAGGCGGCCGGGCGGGCATCCGGTGCGCCAGGAGTTCAGGCGGGCGGCGAGCTCGCGGTCCCCGGAGAGGCGGGCGGCGAGGTCGCGGATCTCGGTGTCGCGGGCGGTGGCGCGGGTGCGCAGCGCCTGGCGCTCCTCGTCGGCGGCGTGTTCGTCGTGCATGGCCGGGTTCGGCGGGACGAGGAAGACGGCCGTGTCGGTGTCGCCTGCCGGGGGCACGGGGGCGAGCAGGGCGGCGGCGGTGCCGACGGCGACGGTGGAGCGGGGCAGCAGGGCCGCCTGGGAGAGGACCTCGCGGGCGCGGCTGTGCGTGTCGGGGTCGGTGATGACGACGCCGTCGACGAGTTCGGGGCGGGCGGCGAGGACGGCGGCGTGGTCGACGGGGTCCACGGACTGGGCGAGGTAGCGCCAGCCGGGGAGGGCGGGGATGCCGTGTTCGCCGAGGTGTTCGACGGTGGCGAGGACGTCGGGGCCGGGCGGCAGCAGCCCGCCGTCGCCGAGGGCGCCGAGGATGCGGGAGTCGTCGGCGGCGGCGGTGCGCAGGTCGAACAGCTGGCGTTCCGCGGAGGCGACGGCGCCGGTGAGCAGTTCGCGCAGGTCGTCGGCGCCCCGGTCGAGGTCCTCGGCGGTGAGGCCGCTCTCCGCTCCGGCCGGCGCCGTACGGGAGGCGGCGGCCGCGGCGCCGGGGTGCTCCGGGGCGGCGCGCGGGCCGGGCACCGCCGGGCCGGGCAGCGCGGCGTCCGCGCCCGGGGGGAGGCCCAGGAGGTCGGCCAGGCGGGGGGCTTCGGCGAGCGCGGCGGCCGTACGGTGCTCCGCCGCGTGGGCGCTCTCGGCGGCGTCGGCGGCGTCGGCGGCGCGGGCGGCGGTCAGCTCGGCGCGGGATTCGACGGCGGCGGCGTCGCGGGCGGCTTCGGACGCGGTACGGGCGGCGTCGCGGGCCTCGTCCCAGGCGGCCACCGCGCTCGTCTCGGCGTCGGTGGCGGCCAGGGCGGCGCGGGCCGGGTCGGCGTCGGGGGCGGTGTCGTCGAGCCAGCCGGCGCGCACCGCCTCCGCGGTCTCCTCCTGGACCTCGCCGAGGCGGGCCCGCAGGTGCTCGGCCTCGCTGCGGGCGCGCTGGGCGGCGGTGGCGGAGGCGGTGGCGTCGCGGTGGGCGGCCTCGCCGGTGGCCTGGAGCTCGGCGGAGCGCTCCTCCTCCTCGTTGGCGAGGCTCTCGCCGTGCTCGGCGGCCGTGTGCAGGGCCCGTACGAGTTCGCCGGCGGCGGTGGCCCGGGCGGCGAGCGCGGGGGCGGCGTCCCGCTCGGCCTCCAGGATCGCGGACGCGACGCGGGCGGAGCGGTCGGCGGCGGCGCGGTGGCGCAGGACGTTCTCGGCGGCCTGCCAGGCGGCGTGCAGGGTGCGGGCCTCGATGAGTTCGCGGCGCTGGGCGGCGGCGGCCTTGTCGGCGACGGTCAGCGCCAGCGAGGCGTGCCGGTAGGCGAGTTCGGCGGAGACGGCGGCGCTGCGGGCGCGGGCCGATTCGGCGGCGGTGACCTCGTGGGCGGCGCCGGTGACCCGCTGGGCGAGGTCGGCGGCGCGGCCGCGCTCCTCGCCGGCGCGGGCGGACAGCCGCCGGGCGAGGGTGCGTGTGCGGCGTTCGGCGCCCGCGTGGACGTCACGCTGCCGGGAGCGGGTCCCGGCGGCCTCGACGATGCGGGTGAGCAGGTCCACGGAGCCCGCGGTGAAGTCGCGTTCGGCCATGAGCTCGGCGCGGCGGCCCAGCTTGTTGCCGAAGCCGTGGACGAGGTCGGCGAGGCCGTCCGTGTCGCGGGTGTCGGTGACGGCACGCAGCAGCAGGTCGGTGAAGTCGGAGTCCTTCTTGACCGCGAAGAGGCCCGCGGCCTCGCCCTCGTCGGCGTTCATCTCGCGCTGGTAGCGGAAGAGTTCGGGGTCGAGGCCGAGGTCGGTGAGGTGCTCGTTCCAGCGGTCGTGGATCTCCTCGAAGCAGACCTCGAGGTGCGGGTATGCCTTGCCGGCCTCGGTCAGGGCGTCGCGGAAGCCCTTCATGGTGCGGCGGCGGCCCTGGGCCCCGGAGACGCCCTCGACGGGCGGGCCTACGGAGGTGGCCTCGGCGACCGGGAGGTTGTCGAGGCTGAGACCCGGTCCGGGGCGGAAGGAGTACCAGGTCTCGGCGAACTTGCGGGGGTCGCCCGAGACCTGGCGGCCGCGCCACTCGCTGACCTTGCCGACGACGACGCACTCGCCGGTCTGGGTGTGCTGCCACTCCAGGGCCACGTGCCCGCAGTCGTCGGCGAGGAGGAACTTGCGCAGGACGCCGGAGCTGGCGCCGCCGAGGGTGTTGCGGTGGCCGGGGAGCATCACCGAGAAGATCAGCTTGAGGAGGACGGACTTGCCGCCGCCGTTCTCCAGGAAGAGCACGCCGGCGGGCGCGGGGCGGCGCGGCGGGCCGGTGGGCTCCTCTTCGAAGAACTCCGCCTGGGCGGGCGCCGGGTGGGGCACCGGCTGGCCGACTCCGCGCAGGTCGAGCACGGTGTCGGCGTAGCGCGCGCCGGCGGGCCCGATGGAGTAGAGGCGGATCCGGGACAGCTCGTACATGGCGGCGGACTCTCGTGGTCTCTCGTGGGTCGTACGGAGGGCGGGGGTGCTCGGGGGCGGCGCGGCTCAGGCGTGGAAGGGGAGTCCCGCGTCGGCGGCGAGTTCCAGGTCGTCGCCCTCGGGCGGCGGCAGGAGGGTGGCGGAGCCGTCGCTGACGGGTACCACGCCCAGCTCCAGGAGTTCGGCCATGGCCGCGCTGCCCGCCATGTCGCGGACCTGGAGCTGGTAGCGGGGGGTGGTGCGGTAGGTGCCTCCGGCCTCGTCACCGGTGCGCTGGAGGAATCCGGACTCGGTGAGGAAGGCCGCGGCCTTGCCGACGATGCCGGTGGTGGATCCGGCGAGGCGGCGGGCGTCCTTGGTGGCGCCGGTGGAGCTGCGGCGGGCGTAGACGCGCCAGGCGGCCTCCAGGCCGGGGGCGTCGGTCGCCGGGTCGGTGTTCTCGCCGAGTTCCCCGGCGCGCTCCTCAAGGCGGCGGCAGGTCTGCCGGACGAAGGCGTCGACGCCGTTGACGGTGATGCGGCCGATGTAGCCGTCGTCGGCGAGGTCCTCGGGGCGGGGGAAGGCGAGGGCGGCGACGGCGAGGTGGGCCAGGCCGTGCAGGAACCGGTCGGCGGAGTCGGCGGCGGTGCGGCGGGCGTAGTCGCCCATGCGGACGGCGAAGACGGAGTCCTCGTCGGCGGCCACCGCCATGCCGGCCCGCGCGGACACCTCCAGGACGACGAGCCCGAGGCCGGTGGCGATGGCGTCGGCGAGGCGTCCGAAGCCGGGGTCCTCGCGGTAGCGGCGGAGCAGCTCGGCGTACTCGGCGTCTCGGGCCGGGAGCAGCTTCGGCTGCAGCCCGAAGGAGACGAGCCGGGCGGCGTCGGCAGCGTCGGCGGGGGTGACGGCGGGCGCGTGGGCGGGCGCGACGAGAGCCGACGGCGCGTCGGGCTCGCTCCACGCGGGGTGCTCGGCGTGGTGGTCGCTCACGGGTACGTCTCCTCGGCGGTGCGGTGGGCGGCGGAGCCGCCAGGGGCGGTACGGGTGCGGTGCGCGGCGGAGCCGGGGCGGGGGCCTGGGGCGGTGGGGGTGCCGGGTCCGGGCGCGCGCCGGGGCGTCTCCTCGGGTGCCGAACGTGACGGGCAGCCGAAGAGCGGGGCCGAACCGTGTTCGGCACCCTGCGGGGAGCGCCCCGGCACGCACCCGGACCCGGCCGGCGGCCGTGCCGGCGGGGTCACGCCGCCTCCGCTCGGTCGGCGGCCATGCCGGCGGCGTCGAGGAGGGCGGTGCCGACGATCAGGTCGGCGCCGCCGAACTCGGCGTCCTCCAGCCGGGTGCCGTCGTCCACCGCGAAGAGCAGCCGCTCCTCGCCCTGGCGGTAGGCGGTGCCGACGGCGGGGCTCGCCGCGTGGACGGCCAGCAGGGCCACCAGGTACGGCAGGTCGGGGTCGCTGCGGCGGGCCTCGGCGAGCAGCCCGGACAGGCGGCGGGGCGCGTCGTGCGGGAGGTCGAGGAGCCGCATCGCGGCGGCGAGCTGTTCCTCGCTGAAGCGGCTGTCGTCGGGGGTGGCGATGAGGTCCGGCTCGGGCATCTCCACGCCGAGGTGCTCCCGCTCCACGGGCGGGGTGAGCAGGATCTCGACCAGGTCCCCGACCCGGACGGAGACCGGGGTGCGCAGGCCGGCGCCGGACGCGAAGAAGGCGTCGGTGACCCGCCGGGCCCGCTCCAGCGGGAGGGGCAGCAGCGGGGCCACGAGCTGACCGTACAGGTCGATGCCGGAGCGCGGCGCGGGGGCGGCGAACGCCTGGCGGTCCTGTTCGGCGCGGAACAGCGGGCCGGCGTCCAGCAGCCGCGACTGGAGCTGGGTGTGGCGGCGGATGCAGTCCTTGACGATGTCGACGAGCTCGGCGGCGCGGCGCTTGTTCTCCGGTTCCTCGGCCTCGTCGCGGGCCTTGCGGATGTTCGTGAGGATCGCGTTCTCGTGCCGGTAGCGGTCGGCGACGTGGTCGAGGGCTTCCGCGATCATGTCGGGGACGGCCTCGAGCCAGTCCACGGCCCGGACGTTGCGCCGGGTGGCGTCGAGGGTCCGGCGCAGGGTCTCGGCGTACTGGACGGTCCGGTAGCGGGCCTGCTCGGCGGCGAGCTGGGCGTCCGCGAGCCGGCCGCGGCTGATCAGGACCTCCAGCTTGACCTCGGCGGCGATCTGGGCGCTGGTGACGTCCGTGTCGAGGGCGCCGACCAGGACGTTGACGGCCTCGTCGGTGGTGCGCAGGTAGACGGCGCCGCCGTGGCCGAGGACCTCTTCGATCAGCTTGAAGTCGTAGTCGCGGCGGACGTAGGCGCCGTCGGGGCCGAAGGTGCCGTAGATGGCGCGGAAGCCGCGGTCCACGCTGCCCACGTTGATCAGGTTCTCCAGCACCCAGCGGACGACCCGCTCGTGCTCGGCCGCCGGGCGGGCGGGGGCCTGGGCGGCGACGCGCGGGAGCAGCCTGGTCACTATCTGCTCGTGGTCGGCTCCGGTGTCGAAGTCCATGTTGAGCGTGACCATGTCGATCGCGGCGAGCGCGACCTCCGCCATCGCGTAGACCCCGTACTCGCCGGCCAGATTGGCCTTGCGTACGTCGAGGTCGTGCAGCGGGGCGGTGCAGGCGAGGGCGCGCAGCCGACGGGCCAGGCCCTCGTCGGCGGCCGGGCCCGGCGCCGGGGACGGAAGGGTCTTCGCCGGGGCGGGGAGAGTCACGCGCAAAGACTAGGCGCTGACCCTGACAACAACCCAAACGGCATGGTTCGGCCGGATCGTCCCCGGCGGGCGGGAACCGGAGGCGGGGCCGGGCGGGACCAAGCGGGCGACGGGCGAGAACCGGGCGGACGCCCGGCGGGAACACGGCGGGAACCCGGGTGGAAAGGCGCCCGGGGCGGTGTCGCGCCCGCCCGCCGCATTCACACGTCCGCCGTTCTACGCTCAGCGCATGGCTTCCATGATCACACCTCCGGCGGCGGCGATCGACCTCAACGCCGATCTCGGCGAGGGCTTCGGGCGCTGGACGCTGACCGACGACGAAGCGCTGCTGTCGGTCGTCACCAGCGCCAACGTCGCCTGCGGCTTCCACGCCGGGGACCCGTCCATCATGCGGCGGGTCTGCGAACTGGCCGCGGAGCGCGGCGTACGGATCGGCGCCCAGGTCTCCTACCGCGATCTGGCGGGCTTCGGCCGGCGCTCCATGGACGTGCCGGCCGGTGAACTCGCGGACGAGGTGGCCTATCAGATCGGGGCGCTGGAGGTGTTCGCGCGGGCGGCCGGTTCCACGGTGTCGTACGTGAAACCGCACGGTGCGCTCTACAACCGCACCGTGCACGACGCCGGCCAGGCCGCCGCGGTCGTCGCGGGCGTCCGCCTGGCGGCCGCCGCCGGCGCCGGTGGCCTGCCGGTGCTGGGGCTGCCCGGATCGCTGCTGCTGGCGGCCGCCGCCGACGCCGGGCTGACCGCGGTGCCGGAGGCTTTCGCCGACCGCGCGTACACGGCGGCCGGGACGCTGGTGCCGCGCACCGAGCCGGGAGCGGTGCTGCACGACCCGGACGCCGTCGTGGCGCGGGCGGTGCGGATGGCCGCCGAGGGCGTGGTGACGGCCGCCGACGGCTCCGCCGTACCGGTCGCCGCGCGCTCGCTGTGCCTGCACGGGGACACGCCGGGGGCCGCGGACCTCGCCCGCCGCGTGCGCGACGCGCTGGGCGCCGCCGGGGTCGCGGTGGGGGCCTTCGCGTGAAGACGCTGGTGGTCGGCGCCGGGGCCCTGCTGGTGGAGGTGGGCTCGGACGCCGAGGTGGCGGCGCTCCACGCGGAGCTGCTGCGCCGCCGGGACGCGGGCGATCTGGGCGCCGTACGGGACATCGTGCCCGCGGCGCGGACGGTGCTGCTCGACGGCGTACGGGACCCGGCCGCGCTCGGGGCCCGCATCGCGCGCTGGCAGGTGCCCCCGCTCGCGGAGGCCGGGGGGCCGCTGGTGACCGTCCCTGTGCGCTACGACGGGCCGGACCTGGCGGAGGTGGCCCGGCGGTGGGGAGTGGCCCCCGGGGCGGTGCCGGGCATCGTCGGCGGCATCGGGTTCCGGGTGGCGTTCTGCGGGTTCGCGCCCGGGTTCGGCTACCTGACGGGGCTGCCGGAGCGGCTGCGCCTGCCCCGACGGGACACGCCCCGTACGGCCGTTCCGGCGGGCTCGCTGGCGCTGGCGGGTGAGTACGCGGGGGTCTACCCGCGCTCCTCCCCCGGTGGCTGGCAGCTGATCGGGACCGCGGACGCGGTGCTGTGGGACCCGGAGCGGGAACCGGCCGCGCTGTTCGCGCCCGGGGTGCGGGTGCGCTTCGAGGAGGCCGGCCGTGGCTGAGCTGGCGGTGGTGCGGCCGGGGGCCCTGACCACGGTGCAGGACGAAGGCCGCCCGGGCCACGCCCACCTGGGGGTCCCCCGCTCGGGGGCCCTGGACACGGCGGCCTACGCCCTGGCCAACCGGCTGGTCGGCAACCCGCCGGGCGCGGCCGTACTGGAGACCACCCTCGACGGGGTCGGACTGCGGGCCCTGGCGGCGGTGACGGTGGCCGTCACGGGCGCGCCCTGTTCCGTACGGGTCTCCGGGCGCCCGGCGGCCTGGGGGGCGCCGGTCCGGGTGCCCGCCGGGGCGGAACTGGAGGTGGGCCGCGCGGAGTCGGGACTGCGCGGCTACGTGGCGGTGCGGGGCGGCCTGGCCGTGCCGCCGGTCCTGGGCAGCCGCTCGGCGGACCTGCTGTCGGGCTTGGGCCCGCCGGTGCTGTCGGCCGGGGCGCTGCTCCCGGTGGGACCCGCGGGTCCCGATCCGGTGGCCGGGACGGCCCTCTGCCCGCTGCCCGGGGCTCCCGCGCGGCTGCTGCTGCCGCTGCGCCCGGGCCCGCGGGCGGACTGGTTCACGGAGGCTTCGCTCGCGGGGCTGTGGCGTTCGGTCTTCCGGGTGTCGCCGAGGTCCAACCGGATCGGGCTGCGCACGGAGGCCGGGACGCCGCTGGTGCGCGCCCGGCCGGGGGAACTCCCGAGCGAGGGCATGGTGCTGGGCGCGGTCCAGGTCCCGCCGGACGGCCTGCCGGTGGTGTTCCTGGCCGACCATCCGGTGACGGGCGGCTACCCGGTGGTGGGCGTGGTCCCGCCGGGCCCGGCCCTGGACGCGGCGGCCCAGGCCCGGCCGGGGGTCCCGGTGCGGTTCGTGCGGGCGGCGGGCCTGTCCGCGACGGCGGCGGCGCGCGCGGCGGGGACGGTCCGGTGAAACGCTTCGGGCCGCTCCGGCCAAGTACGGAGTGAGGGGGCCGACCGGGCTCCCGCCCAGGGGAGGAAACGGGTGCGCAGCCCACGACACGAGAACGGACCACCGGATCTCACCACGCCCGGGGGATTCGGGGCGTTCTACGAGGAGCACATCGACGCGGTACTGGGATTCGTCACCCGCCGCGTCGCCGACCCGCACGTCGCGGCGGACCTGACGGCCGACGTCTTCCTCGCCGCCATGGACTCGGCCTCCGGCTACCGGCCCGACCGGGGGGCGCCGGTCGCCTGGCTGTTCGGGATAGCCCGCAACGTCCTGTCGGGCCACGCCCGCGGGCTGGCCCGGGAGAGCGGCGCGCTGGCGCGGCTGAGCGGGCGCCGGCTGCTCGGCGACGAGGACGTCGCCGCGCTGGAGGAACGCATCGACGCCCAGCGGGCGTTCCGCGCCCTGGCCGAGCAGCACGCCGCCCTTTCCGAGCCGCTGCGCGCCGCCCTCGACCTGGTGGTGCTCGACCAGCTCACCCCGGCCGAGGCCGCGCGGGCCCTCGGCGTCACCCAGGCGACGGTCCGCGTCCGCCTGCACCGCGCCCGGCGCGCTCTGCGCGGATCGGGTCCGGCCCAGTACCCCGTCCGTGAAACCCACTTGGAGGTGGCCCGATGAACGGAGACAACCCGATGAACAGCAAGCCCCGCGCGTTCGAGGAGCGGCTCAAGGCCGAACTCCTGGCCATCGCCGCGGACCGGTACCCGGCGCCCGCCCCGGCCCGCTCCCGTGCGAGTCGGCTGCGCGTACCGCTCGCCCTCGGCGCGGTGGCGGCGACGGTCGCCGGGCTGGTCGCCCTGCCCGTCCTGGGAGAGCGGGGCGGTTCCTCTCCCGCGTACGCGGTGACGAAGGACGACGACGGCACGATCTGGATCAGGGTCGACCAGCGCAAGGAGGCCCTGCCGGGCCTGGAGCGGGCGATCCGCGCCATGGGCTTCGGCGTCGCCACCGTCGTGTCGAAGCCGGAGTGTTCCCCCGTGGACCGCGCCGGGCTACCCGGCCACGAGATCCCGGAAGAGGAGCTGCGCCGGCGCCCCCTCGATCCCCCCGTCCTCCCGCCCCACCAGGAGGTCAGAGGCGGCCCCGTACTGCTGAAGATCAATGCGGAAACGGTACCCGCGAGCCACACCGTCGTCATCGTCAAGCCCTCGTGGCACGAGGAGACGCGCCTGCACGAGATGCGCCTCCGCATCTTCGAGAAGTCGGCCATACCGAAGTGCATCCCCGATTTCGCGCGGCTCTCGGACCCCGCCGATCGGCCGTAGCTCTCGGACCCCGCCGGCACCGGCGGCACTGGCTCCGCCGAGTGACCGTCCCGGTCCGCCGCCGCCGGCCGGCGGCGGCGGACCCGGGGCAGGCGCGGCCGGCCGGGGTGCGTCCGGGTCCCGCCCCCGCGGGGCCCGTTTCCGGGGATCGCCCGGGTTGCTACACGGCGGACTCCGGGGTGATCCGGCTCCGCACGGCGGACTGTACGTCCTCTTCCTCGGCGGGGTCGGCCGCCAGGCGGCGCAGCCGGGGCGCGACGCGCGCGTCGGCCGTTTCGGCGTGGTGGGCGGCCACCTCACGGGTGGTCTCCTCGCAGTCCCACAGGCACTCGACGGCGAAGCCCGCCGCGAAGCAGGGGTCGGTGCTGGCGAGGGCGCGCGCCGTACGGCCGCGCAGGTGGGACGAGGAGGTCTCGCGGTAGACGTGGCGCAGCACCGGGGCCGCGCAGCCGATCGCGAGCCGGCCCGCCCCGTCGACCAGGGCGAACAGCCGCCGGTTGTCCGGGCCCGCGCCGCGGACCGTGGAGCGCAGGGCGCCCAGGACCAGGGTGGCGTCCTCGGCTCCGCCGCGGGTGGCGAGGGTGGCTCCGGCGGCCGCGCCGAGCTCGTCGGGCCGGTGGATCCAGCGCCGGGCCCGTTCGACGGCGGCGGGGCCGCACATGCGCTCGTAGGCGGCGACGGCGGGTTCGTCGGCGGCGGCTTCGATGAGGTCCAGTACGGCCGGGTTCTCCGGCTCGGCCAGGACCAGGTGGTGCAGGGCGGTGGCCCGGGCGGCCTCGCCCGAGGCTCCGGCGGCGGCCGCGAGGATCGCGGGGCGGTCCTCGGCCTGGGCCACGGCGGCGAGGCAGCGGGCGGCGGGGACGTGCAGCGGGGTACCGCGGCGCAGCCCGTCGGCGGCCCAGTCGAAGACGGCCTGGACGCCCCAGCCGGGCCGGGGCCCGCTCGGGGTCAGCTGGCGCTGCCAGCGGTCGAAGGAGCCCTGCTGCCGGGCGGCGCGCAAGCGCTCCCCGTACAGCGGTGACCCTTCCCACAGGCTCCAGGGGCGGGGCTCGTACGCGTCGCGGACGGCGGCTGCCAGCCGCGCCTCGCCTTCCGCCGTGGCGGGGAAGCGGGCGAGCACCGGCGCGCCCAGGGACCGCAGGCCCTCGTCGTCGTCGCGCAGGGCGAGCTCGTCCAGGGCCCAGGCCCAGTTCGCGCCGCGGGCGGCGTAGCGGCGCAGCAGCATGAGCGCGTCGTCGCGGCCGTACGAGGCCAGGTGGCCCAGCACGGACAGGGCGAGGCCCGTCCGGTGGTCCTCCTCGTCGAGGAGGTCGTCGGCGCCGAAGAGGTGGGCCTCGACGGGGCCGAGGGGGCCGTCGAGGTCCAGGTACAGGCGGGCGTAGTACAGGGAGCGGTTCTCGACCTGCCAGTCCTGGCGCGGATCGCGGAGCACGCACTCGTTGAGGGCGTCCAGGGCTTCTGCCCTGGGCGCCGCGAGAGCGTGCAGGGTGCCGTCGCCGCGGCCCCGCTGGAGGAGCCCGAGCAGGGTGCCGCTCGGCGCTATGACTGGTTCGAACATGGGAATGGCCTCAAATCAAGCTGGGGACGCAACCGGGAATCAAAATTCACAGGGCCGCGTAACAGCATGTGAGGACGTCCGCCGTCATGTTCCGCTCGATGTAGACCATTGCCTTCTCACTCTCGTCGGTGCTCCGGACCAGGGCGTCCGGGCCGGGCCCGGACACTCTGTGTGTCCTGCCCGCTTCTGCCCGTCCGCCGTGTTCGCGAATCGAATCCGTCGCCATGATGACCCAGTCGGTTTGTGCGCCGCGACCACATTTACGGCCGCCGTGACCAACCTGTGAGGTCCGCGACCGGCGGGACCGGACCGGGGCGCGGCAAAAAACGGACTACTTGGCTCCGAAGAGTTCCAGCAGGTCGGCCTTGGCGAACATGCGCGCCGTGTCCACGGCGGAGGGGGTCCCGGCGTTCGGGTCGGCCCCGCCGGCGAGCAGGGCGCGGATGACGGCCTCCTCGCCCTTGAAGACGGCGCCGGCGAGCGGGGTCTGGCCCCGGTCGTTCGCGCGGTCGGCCTCGCCGCCGCGGGCGAGCAGGGCCGTGACGGCCCCGGCGTGGCCGTGGTAGGCGGCGAGCATGAGGAGGGTGTCGCCGCGGTCGTTGGTGAGGTTCGCCGGGACTCCGGCGTCGAGGTACGCGGCGAGCGTCTCGGTCTCTCCCTGGCGGGCGAGGTCGAAGATCTTGGTGGCCAGCTCGATGACGTCCTCGTCGGGGCCGTCCTGGGAGCCGGAGCCGCCTTCGGTGTGCTCGCTCATCGCTCGTACCGCCTTTCGCTCGCTGTTCGCGCGCCCGTCCGGTGTACCGGGCCCGGGGCGGGCGGGCAGGGGGTGCACGGCGCTGCGTCCGTACGGGTGAATCGACAGGGTAGCGCCCGGACCTGCACATGGAGGGGCGGGGCCGAGGCAAAGATCACTCTTGCCCCCCTTCACTCCGGACGCGCCAGCCGGGGTGGGCCGGTCAAGTGAAAAAGTGGCGCATTCACCTATATGCACCTTTTGTCGCATTGATACTTGCTGTGAGCCTGGAAGAACTGATGGTGACTGTCCCCACCCACCAGGAGAAACCTCATGGTCCTGTCGATCTCAGGTGTCGTCCTACTCGGCATCATCGCCTTCCTGTTCTTCAAGAAGGACGGGATGAAGCTGACGCACGCGTTCGTGTGTGCGCTCTTCGGCTTCTTCCTCGCCGGCTCCGCCATCGCGCCGAGCATCACGGCGAGCACGGCCAGCCTCGCCGGGCTTCTCGGCGGGATCAAGCTCTAGGCCGCGTCGTCGAAGTCCCGTCTGGCCGACGGGGTCCGGCACGCGCGCACGCCGCGTTCTCGTCGTCGGTCGCCGATGCCCCGCATCGGCGCCCTCCGCCGCCGCGCGACCGCACGCACCCGGCCCCCGCCGGCCCCGCTCTGCGGGCGGCGGGCACCACTGCGACGGCGCTCCCCCGCCCGGCCACCGACGGCACAGGAACACCAGCCACACCCGAATCACCCGTCAGCACGACATCCAGGAGACGCCCGTGGCCCGGCGCCCACTTCCCCGCATCCTCAGCAGCGGCACGACGTCGCTGGCCCGGGGCCGCGACCTCGCCCGCACGGCCGCCGACAGCGCCACCGACGTCCTCCATCCGCTCCTCACCATCGGACGCGGCCTGCGCGTCCTGGCCTCCACCGGGCGGCGCAGATGGTCGCAGACGCCCAAGGACAAGCGTGGCCCCGCGCTGTTCCTCGCGGCCGCCTGCGTTCTCGTCGTCGCCCTCGTCCCCTACGGCCCGGCCCTCGCCCTGATCACCCTGATGGCGGCGGCGGCCTGGCAGGGACGCGACCGCACCCCGGCGAAGACCGGGCCCGGCGAAGCCGAGACCGAACGGCTCCGCTCCCTCTACGAAGCCCTCGTGCCGTACTTCTCCATCCCGGAGGACCCCAGCCCCCTCTTCACCCACGGCGGGGAGTGGGACAACGCCTTCAGCGGCTACGCGTTCGACGAGGCGGGCCGCGTCACCCGGCTGCGCATCCGCTACCCGGCCTACTTCACCGACGGCGAGGCCGCCGCACGGGCCCGGATCGAGGCCCTGCTGCACGCCAAGTCCGGGCGCGGACGGGAGTACCTCTTCGACTGGGACGAGGAGGGCAACCAGCTCGACCTGAGCGTGCTGGCGGCGCTGCCGACGGGCATCGCCGCCCAGCCGTTCGTGACCTCCCCCGGTGAGACCGTGCTCGGCTTCACCGACGCGGGCAGCGTGCAGCGGACCCTCCCCGTGCGGGACGGCGGCGACGAACCGCGCGACGTGCCTCCGGTGCTCTGGCGCACCGGCCCCCGTTCCACCGAGCCCCACCTGCTGGCCGTCGGGCAGCCCGGCGCGGGCACCTCCAGCCTGCTGCGCTCGATCGCCCTGCAGGCCCTGCGGCACGGGGGCGACGTACTGATCGTGGAGGGCGGCGGCAGCGGCGAGTACTCCTGCCTGTCCGGGCGGGCCGGCGTCCTCGCCGTGGAATGCGGGCCGACCGGGGCGCTGGCCACCCTGGAATGGGCCGCCCAGGAGACCGAGCGGCGGCTCATCGCCACCCACCGGGCCCGCGAGGCGGGCCGGCCGGCCCCCGAGGACACCCGGCGCCCGCTGTGGATCCTGCTGGACCGGCCCAGCGTGCTGGCGCACCTCGCGGCCGCGGACGGCCGTCCCGACCCGCTCGCCCAGCTCCAGGTGCCGCTGCGGCACGGCCGCGCCGCGCACATCACGGTCGTGGTCGCCGAGCAGTTCGACCACCTGGAGCTGCTGAACGACGCCGTCTGGCAGCACACCCGGGCCCGGGTCGTCCTGGGACCGGCCGCCATCCAGCAGATCACCGACGTACTGGGGCTCCCCCCGCACACCACCCCGACGGCCCAGGTGCCCCCGGGCCGCGGGTACGCCCGGCTCGGCACCGGTCCCGTCCACCGGCTCCAGGTGCCTGCCACCCCGGACCCGTACGACGACGCGACGCACCCGGCCCAGCGGCAGGCGGTGCTGGAGCTGCTGCCCGGCCGCGAGCCGGCGGCCCCGGGCGACACCGCCGACGGTGACACCGCGGGCGGCGCCCACGGCACGCTGACGAGGCCGCTCCCGGGACAGCCCGAACCCCCGGAGCCGGGATCGGGGTCCTCCTTCGACGCCTCGGAGATCCCGGAGGTACCGGCCGAGGCACCGTGACGGCGCGGGGCTCCGTGCCACCGGCCCCGTTCCACCGGCCGCGCGCTCCCGGCCCCGCGCTCCCGGCTACGCCACGAACGTCCGCGGCGGCTCCGCGCCGCTGCCGCCCGCGCCCGTGCCGACGAGCCGGGCCGCCGCCGCCAGCCGGGCGGCGGCCTCCTCGGCCACCGGGCCGCCCACGGTGAACGGCAGCCGGACGTACCCCTCGAAGGCCCCGTCCACCCCGAAGCGGGGGCCCGACGGCACCCGTACGCCGACCCGCTCCCCCACCTCCGCGAGCCGGGAGCCGGAGAGGCCCCCCGCCCGCGCCCACAGGGTGAGCCCGCCCCGCGGAACCGTGAACTCCCAGTCCGGCAGCTCCCGGCGCACGGCGGCGACCAGGGCGTCCCGGTTGTCCCGGGCCTGGTCGCGGCGGATCCCGACGGCCTCCCGCCAGCCCCCGGTCCGCATCAGCCAGTTCACCGCGAGCTGCTCCAGCACCGGCGTGCCGAGGTCGGCGTAGGCGCGCGCGGCGACCAGGCTCCGGATCACGTCGGGTGCCGCGCGGACCCAGCCGATCCGCATGCCCGCCCAGAAGGCCTTGCTGGCGGACCCGACGGTCACGACCGTGCTGCCGCCCGGGTCGAACGAACAGACCGGCCGGGGCATCTCCAGGTCCGGATCGAGCTGGAGCTCGATCATGGTCTCGTCGGCGATCAGGACGGTCCCGGCCGACCGGGCGGCCTCCACCATGGCGCGGCGCTGGTCCTCCGAGGCCAGGGCCCCGGTCGGGTTGTGGAAGTCGGCGACGACGTAGGCCAGGCGCGGCGCCGAGTCGCGCAGCACCTGGCGCCAGACGTCCATGTCCCAGCCGGAGAGCCCGCCCGCCATCGCCACGGGCACGAGGCGGACGCCGGCGGCGCGCATGAGCTGGAGGATGTTGGCGTAGGACGGGGACTCGACGGCGATCCGCTCCCCGCGCCCCGCGAAGAGGCTGCAGATGGCGTCGATGGCGCCCATCGCCCCGGTGGTGACCATGATCTGCTCGGGCATGGTGGGAATGCCCTGCTCGGTGTACCGGTCGGCGAGCATCCGGCGCAGCGCGGGGAGGCCCGCCGGATAGTCCCCGTGGGTGTGGGCGTACGGCGGGAGTTCTTCGAGCGCGCCCTGTACGGCCTTGGTGAGCCACGGCTCGGGGGCCGGCAGCGCGGCGCAGCCGAGGTCGATCATCGAGCCGAGGGACTCGGGCGGCAGCGGCTCCAGCCCGCGGGCGGGCAGCGGGTTCCCGGCGGGTGCGGACGTCCAGCTGCCGGCGCCCCGGCGGGATTCGAGGAACCCCTCCCCGCGCAGGGCCTCGTACGCGGCGGCGACGGTGGTGCGGCTCAGCGAGAGGGCGACGGCCAGCTCGCGCTCGGCGGGAAGCCGGGCGGCGACCGGGACCCGGCCCTCCAGGACGAGCAGCCGGATCCCGTCGGCCAGGGTGCGGTACGCGGGCGGCTTGCGGGTGCCGGGGACCGCCGTCCGCTCCTGCTGGGAGGTGATGAGGCGGGCCAGCTGGGCGGCGCCGACCGCCGAGGTCCATTCGGCCATTGCGTCCGGTCCACCTTCGTCGGATTGGCCTGGGCCAAGGGGCCGCGGGCCGGGATTGGATTGCTGACTGCCGCCCCAGGGTGTCACGCGCCGGTCCACTCGTGCCAGAGGGGTGCCGCGCGGCGCCTCCCCCGTGGCCACGCGGCCGGCGGGGGCCGGCGGTCGGCCCGGCCCCCGGCCCGGCCGCTCCCGCCCCGCTCGCCCGGCCGCTCCCGCCCCGCCGGGCGGGAGCGTGCATACTGCCGCCGTGACGCACGTACGCCTTCGCCACCCGTATCTGGACCACCCCGCCCCGATCCCCTTCGCGCACCGGGGCGGGGCCGCGGACGGGCTGGAGAACACCGCCGCCGCCTTCCGCCGGGCCGCCGCCGCGGGCTACCGGTACTTCGAGACCGATGTGCACGCCACGGCCGACGGGAAGCTCGTCGCCTTCCACGACCCCACGCTGGACCGGGTGACCGACCGGCGCGGGCGCATCGCCGAACTGCCGTGGGCGCGGGTCCGCGAGGCGCGGGTGGCCGGCACCGAACCGCTGCCGCTGTTCGAGGAGCTGCTGGAGGAGTTCCCGGACGCCCGGTGGAACATCGACGTCAAGGCCGAGTCGGCGCTGATCCCGCTGGTCGACCTGATCGCGCGGGCCGGCCTCTGGGACCGGGTCTGCGTGGGGTCCTTCTCCGAGGGCCGGGTGGCCCGGGCGCAGCGCATCGCCGGCCCCCGGCTGGCCACCTCGTACGGCGTCCGCGGGATCGTCGGCCTGCGCCTGCGCTCGTACGCGATCCCGGCGGCCCTGCGCGTCGGGGCGGTGGCGGCGCAGGTGCCGGAGACCCAGGCGGGCGTCCGTGTCGTCGACCGGCGCTTCGTGCGCACCGCGCACGAGCGGGGGCTCCAGGTGCACGTGTGGACCGTGAACGAACCGCAACGCATGGAGGCGCTCCTGGACCTGGGCGTCGATGGCATCATGACCGACCGGATCGACATCTTGCGCACGGTGCTGGACCGGCGCGGGGCCTGGGCCTGACCGCCTCACCGGCCGCGCGCGGGCCCCGGCGGGCCGCAGCGGTACGGCATCAGCGAGGGGGCACCAGATGAGTGCGCGGACGACGGACACGACGGAGCCCGGGCCCGAGGACGGCGGTGCGCGGGCGGCGGTCGACACCGCCGCCGCCGCCCGCAAGCGCGAACAGCACGGCTGGTACTTCTACGACTTCGCCTGCTCGGTGTACTCGACGAGCGTGCTCACGGTGTTCCTCGGCCCGTACCTGACGGCCGTCACCAAGGCCGCCGCGGACGCCGGGGGGTACGTCCACCCGCTGGGGATCCCGGTCCGGGCCGGGTCCTTCTTCGCGTACTCCGTGTCCCTCTCGGTGATCGTGGCCGTTCTGGTCATGCCCTTGGCGGGCGCGGTCGCGGACCGCACCGGCCGCAAGAAGCCGCTGCTGGCGGTCGCCGCGTACACCGGGGCCGCCGCGACGGCCGGCATGTTCTTCCTCGACGGCGACCGCTACCTGCTGGGCGGGCTGCTGCTGATCGTCGCCAACGCCTCGCTGGCCGTGTCGATGGTCCTGTACAACGCGTTCCTGCCGCAGATCGCCACGCCCGACGAACGGGACAGCGTGTCCTCCCGCGGCTGGGCCTTCGGGTACACCTCGGGGGCGCTCGTGCTCGTACTGAACCTGGTGCTGTACCAGGGCCACGACTCCTTCGGCCTCTCCGAGGGCACGGCGGTACGGATCTGTCTGGCCTCGGCGGGCGTGTGGTGGGGGGCCTTCGCGCTCATCCCGCTGCGCCGGCTGCGGGACCGGGCGGTGGTCCGGGAGAAGGGGGCGGACCCGGCGGTCAGCGGCTGGAAGCAGCTCGTCGCCACGCTGAAGGACATGCGCCGCTATCCGCTGACCCTGTCGTTCCTGCTGGCGTACCTGATCTACAACGACGGGGTGCAGACGGTCATCTCCCAAGCCTCCGTCTACGGCTCGGAGGAGCTGGAACTGGACCAGACGACGCTGATCGTGGCGGTCCTGCTGGTGCAGGTCCTGGCGGTGGCCGGCGCACTGGGCATGGGCCGGCTGGCCCGCGTCTACGGCGCCAAGCGGACGATCATGGGCTCGCTGGTCGCCTGGGCGGTGACCCTGGCGGCCGGATACTTCCTTCCGGCCCGCACACCGGTGTGGTTCTTCGCCCTCGCCGCGATGATCGGACTGGTCCTGGGCGGCAGCCAGGCGCTCTCGCGCTCCCTTTTCTCGCACCTGGTTCCGGCGGGCAAGGAGGCCGAGTACTTCTCGGCGTACGAGGTGAGCGACCGCGGGGTGAGCTGGGTGGGACCGCTGGTGTTCGGCCTGACCTACCAGGTCACGGGAAGCTACCGGGACGCGATCATCTCGCTGGTGGTCTTTTTCGCACTGGGTTTCGTGCTCCTCGCGCGAGTGCCGGTGCGGCGCGCGGTGGAGGCGGCAGGCAATCCTGTACCCGCACGCATCTGAGGACGCTCCGCGCACACCGCCGATCCGGATTCACGAACGAATTCCGAACGAATTTAGACGTTGAAGCAAAGGGCCGGTAGTGTACGCCTTTGGCCTGCCAGGCGGACCGTTACTGCGCGCTCGAAAGAGACGACGTTGGGTGACATCTGCTGCCAGATGTGACAAAACGGGCATTGGTGGGTACAACAAGGGGCGGTACGACGGGCGACGCATCACCCGGAGCGGGAATCTATACCGCCGGCCGGACGTTGACCGGATGACGACGACAGCGACACCTGTCCTGTGGGCGACAAGCCCGGGAGGCACGATTCATGAGTGAGCGAGCTCTCCGCGGTACGCGCCTCGTGGTTACCAGCTACGAGACGGACCGCGGCATCGATCTGGCCCCGCGCCAGGCGGTGGAGTACGCATGCCAGAACGGACATCGATTTGAGATGCCGTTCTCGGTTGAGGCAGACATTCCGCCGGAGTGGGAGTGCAAGGCGTGCGGCGCCATGGCACTCCTGGTGGACGGGGACGGGCCCGAAGAGAAGAAGGGCAAGCCCGCGCGAACGCACTGGGACATGCTCATGGAGCGACGCACCCGCGAGGAGCTGGAGGAAGTGCTTGCCGAAAGGCTTGCGGTCCTCCGTTCCGGCGCCATGAACATTGCCGTGCATCCGCGGGACAGCCGCAAGTCCGCCTGACAGCCGGACGAAGCACGACACAATCCGAGGGGCCCCGCCACACAGTGTGGCGGGGCCCCTCGGCTTTCCTTCGTGTGCGGGATCCGTGTCCCGGCGGGAGCGGCCGGCGTCGTCCGCCGTCTCGGGTCGTGGCCGGGCCCTACGGGGCGAGCGGCGGACGGTCCGAGGTGCCGGGGCCCTGGTGTTCCGGGCCCGGCCGGTCATCACGGATGACCTCGCCCTGGACGACCTTGCCGTCCGGCTGGTGGATGCGCGCCTGCTGGAAGGCGTCGCCGAAGCTGCCCGCGGGCGCGGAGGCCATCTTGCGCTCCAGCGAACGGGCCGCGCGGCGGCCGATCCACGCCCGGACGGGCGGGAGCAGCAGGATCAGGCCCGCCGCGTCGGAGATCAGGCCCGGCATCATCAGGAACAGGCCCGCCAGCATGGTGAGCCCGTTGCCCCGGCCGGGCTGCTGCGGGGTGGGCTGCACGCCCTGCTGAGCCTGCTGGAAGGTCTCCGTCAGGTTCTTGAAGGCACGCCGCCCGGCCCGCTTGATGACCACCGCGCCGAGGACCATCCCGCCGGCGAGCAGCGCGGCGACGGTCAGGCCGCCGGCCGCGCCCGCGACCAGGGTGAGCAGCCAGATCTCCAGGATCAGCCAGGCGGCGATGGCAAGGGGTACGAAGGTACGGGCGGGCGAGCGCCGCCGGGGGGCCGTCGAAGTGGGAACGCCGGTCGTCATACCACCATTGTGCCTGGGCCGGAGTAAAAGCGGCCTCACCCAGGCCGCCGACCGGGGGGCCCCCGCCACCGCGGCGCCCGCCACCTTCTCCTCCGGGGCTCCGGCGGCCGCGGCGGCGAACCCGTTCGACGA
>NZ_JBEOXU010000092.1:0-25527 GCF_040296725.1 Streptomyces sp. NPDC002044 | reverse complement strand
CGTCTACGGTGCGAGCGTGATGGAGGCGCAAGGGTTCCACGACGGGCAGGTCGATGCAGGGGCAGCCCGGCGCCGTCGCCCCCGCCGGGGCGGCCCGTCTCCCGGAGCACGGCGAAGGCCCCGCGCAGCCCGGCGCCGTCCGGGGCGGTCCACCCGGCCAGTACCTGTCCGAGGAGGCCGTCCCCGGCGGCGGGGCCGGGGCGCAGCACCCGGGTGAGGCTCAACGTCAGGGGGGCGGCGCCGGGCTGCCCGGCCGGGCCGACCGCGAGGACGGTGGCGTCGGCGGTGTCGGCCGGCCCGCCGGGCCGCCGGGTCAGGTCCGCGGGTACGCCCGGGCCCTCGGGGCGGGCCTCGACGGTCGGGTCGGGGACATTGCTCTCCCGCTGGGCCTGGGCCGCCGTCTCGCCGGCCAGCAGGGCGAGCAACTGCCCGACGAGGACCGGGTCGTGGGCCCCGTCGTAGATCCAGCGCGTGCCCAGGACGCCGTGCTCGCTGGTGCCGATCAGGGCCGCTTCGGCGCCGGCCGGCGGGGCGCCCCGGTAGGTCAGCGGCACCTGGTAGGTGACCGGGGTACCGCCGGACCCGTCGGTGACGACCATGAACTCGAGGCCCACCTCGCCCTGCGGGTCGTCGATCCGGAACCCGCCCGCCGCGGTGAGGTCCGCCGCGGTGAGCTCCGCCGGACCCCCGCTTCCCTGGTACCAGGAGCGCGACGGGAGCCAGGCGGCGAGGAGTTCGTGCTTGGTCGGGGTCATGGTGGTGCGGTGGATGACAGCCATGACGGTGAATCTACCCCGGCCCCACCGGCCCGGGCGGGCGGCCGCCGACGCGCGGACGATCAGTCCTCGCCGGAGACGAACGCCGCCCGCAGCTCCTCCCTCAGCGACCGCTGGAAGGCCGTGACCAGGGCCTGCACCACCATCGGCTGCATGTGCGCCGACAGCGCCTTCATCGATTCCACCCGCTCCGGATCGCTCTCGCCCTCCGTGAACGGCCCCCACACCTCGTCGCGGAACAGCGCCGTCAACTCGTGCGCCGCCGACCGGGTGTGCTCCACCAGCACCCGCCGGGCCGCCAGGATCGTCTCGTGCGCGATCGGCACGTCGAGCAGCGCCACGCCCAGCCGCAGCAGCCCCACGTCCACGCGGAACCCGTCCCCCGAGACGGCGAGCACGTTCATCGCCGTCAGCCGCCGCAGATCGGTGTCCGACAGGCTGCGTCCGGCCCGCTTCTCCAGCTCCGGCAGCGAGGCGTCCCGGGCCGCGTCCGGAGCCCAGCTCGCCACCATCGCCCGGTGGATGGCCAGGTCGTGCGCGCTCAGGTCGTCGGGCAGGGCGTCGAGGTACCGCTCGATGGCCGACAGGGTCATGCCCTGGTGCTGCAACTCCTCGATCAGCGCGAGCCGCGAGAGGTGCTCCGGGCCGTAGTGGCCCACCCGACGAGGGCCGATCACGGGAGGGGGCAAAAGCCCGCGGGTGCTGTAGAACCGTACGGTGCGGACGGTGACGCCCGCCCGGGCCGCCAGCTCGTCCACGGTGAGCATCGGCTCGGGTGCCTGGTCGGCCATCGTCTGCGCCTCGCTCTCTGCTCCACAGCTTGGGTTCAACAGTATTGCTGTCGCACCAACGATGTGAAACGGCCAGGAGCTGCCCATGACCACGAACCTGCGACTGCCCGGACGACCCGAAGAGATCACCGTTCCCGCCCTGCTCGCCCGCAACGCCACCGCGCACGGCGCGCTCCCCGCCCTCTCGTGGCGCACGGGCCCCGACGCCGCCGGGTGGACGACCCTGACCTGGTCCGAGGTACGCCTCAAGGTGGCCGTCCTCGCCGCCGGGTACGCCGCCCTCGGAGTCGGGCGCGGCGAACACGTCCTGCTGATGATGGGCAACCGCCCCGAGCACTGGCTCAGCGACCTCGCCCTCGTCCACCTCGGCGCCGTGCCCGTCACCGTGTACGGGACCTCCGCGCCCGAGCAGATCGCCCACATCGCCCGCCACAGCGGAGCCAGGATCGCCGTCGTGGAGGGCGCCCGCGAACTCGCCCGGTGGGAGCCGCTGCTGTCCGACGCGGGCGTTCCCCTGGAACGCCTGGTGGTCGCCGAGGCGGCCGAGGCGGGCCCGCACGGCACGTACGCCTCCCTGTACGCGAGCGGCGTACGGCTGCACCGCGCCGACGCCTTCGACAAGGGCTGGCGGGAGACGCGCCCCGAGGACCCGCTGACCGTCGTCTACACCTCCGGGACCACCGGCGACCCCAAGGGCGTCCGGCTGACCCACCGCAACCTGATGCTCCAGGCGATCCGCCTGGACCGGCACGTGGACCTGCCCGAGCACGCCGAGCACATCTGCTACCTGCCCTTCGCGCACATAGCCGAGCGGGTCCTCGGCATCTACCTGCCGCTGCTGCGCGCCGCGCACGTACGGCTGTGCGCTGACCCCACCGCCGTCGCCGGCGCGGTCCGCGAGCTGCGCCCGGTGCAGTTCTTCGGGGTGCCCCGCGTGTGGGAGAAGCTGGCCGCCTCCGTACGGGCCGTGCTCGCCCGGCTCCCCGAGGACCAGCGGGCGGCCATCGAGGCCGCCAACGACCTGGCCCGCGCCCGCGCCGCCCACCGGGAGCGCGGCGAACGGGTCCCCGCCGCGCTCGAAGCCTCGTACGGGGCGGCGAAGGAGCGGGTGCTGGACCCGCTGCTGGGCCTGGCGGGGATGGACCGGCTGGTCTGGACGGCCAGCGCGACGGCGCCGATGCCCATCGACGTGGTCCGGTTCTGGGCGGGCTGGGGCATCACGATCATGGACGCCTGGGGGCTCACCGAGACCTCCGGCGTGTGTACGGTCAACAGCCCGGACGCGTTCCGCCTCGGCTCGGTGGGCCGGCCGATCGAGGGACTGGAGCTGCGGCTCGCCGAGGACGGGGAGATCCTCACCCGCGGCGCGACCGTCTTCGGCGGCTACCTGCGGCCCGACGGCTCGCTGGAGGACGCCGCCGACGCGGAGGGCTGGTTCCCGACCGGGGACATCGGCCGGCTCGACGAGGACGGGTTCCTCTGGCTGACCGACCGCAAGAAGGAACTGATCATCACCTCGAACGGCAAGAACGTCTCGCCGGCGCTGGTGGAGAACACCGTCAAGGAGCACCCGCTGATCGGGCAGGCCCTGGTCCACGGCGATGGCCGCTCCTACCTCGTCGCCCTGCTGGTCCTGGACCCGGAGCTGGCCCCGGCCTGGGCCGCCGCCCGGGGCATCGAGGCGGCCTCGCCCGAGGACCTGGCCGCGCACCCGGCCGTACGGGAGGAGGTCGAGCGCGCGGTGGCAGCGGCCAACGCCCGGCTCAACCGGACCGAGCAGATCAAGCGCTACCGCCTGCTGACGGGGGAGTGGGGACCCGAGAGCGGCGAGCTCACCCCCTCCCTCAAGCTCCGCCGGCGGGTGATCCGCGAGAAGTACGGCGCCCTGATCGACGGGCTGTACGAGGACCCCGCCCCGGCGCCGTAACCCGAACGGCCCCGGTCCGGTGGGCGGTCGCCCGCCCGCCGGACCAGGGTGGTGGAATGTCGACACACATCGCTACCCACCCGCCCGCCGGGTCAGGCCGGGTGACGGCCGATGGGCGTACTGCGTGACAATCCTGAATTCGCTCTCTTCCTCTGCCTGGCCGTCGGATACCTCGTCGGCAAACTGCGCGTCGGCCCCATCACGCTCGGCGGCATCTGCGGCACGCTGATCGTCTCCCTGCTGCTCGGGGCCTGGGCGCACGTCGAGATCGACGCCGACGTCAAGACGATCTTCTTCGCGCTCTTCATCTTCGCCCTCGGCTACATGGCCGGACCCCAGTTCTTCGCCAATCTCAACCGCAGGAGCCTGCGCTTCTTCGCGCTCTGCGGCATCGAGCTGGTGAGCGTCCTGGCCATCGCCATCGGCCTCGCCAAGGTCTTCGACCTGGACGTCGGCACCGCCGCCGGGATCCTGGCGGGCGCGGCGACCGAGTCCGCCGTGGTGGGCACCGCCACCGAGGCGATCGGCAAGCTGCCCGGTCTGACTGCGGAGCAGGTGACGACGTACCAGGGCCACGTGGCCACCGCGTACACCGTCTGCTATCTCTTCGGCCTCGTCACCATCGTGATCTACACCAGCCAGATCATGCCGATGATGATGCGCATCAACCTGCGGGACGCCTCGCGCGAGCTGTGGGAGAAGATGCGCGGCTCCGGGGGCTCCCTGGAGAGCGACGAGCGCGAGGCGCTGCCCGGCCTGGTCGGCCGGACCTACCTCGTCACGCACGCCGACGGCCGCACCGTCGGCGACCTGGAGACGAACTTCGGCGGCCGGGTCACCGTGGAGGTGGTCAAACGCGGATCCACGACCCTCACCCCGCGACCCGACCTCGAACTCACCCTTTCCGACCTGGTCCTGATCGTGGGCCGCCGGGCCAACACCATCGAGGCGGGCCGGGTGATCGGCCCGGAGACCCCCGGCATCCCCGGAGTGGACACCCCGCTCGCCACCAGCCAGGTCGCCGTCACCGACCGGGCCGTCTCGGGCAAGTCGCTGGACGACATCCAGCGCACGCACCCGGAGTTCGCGCGGGACGGGGTGTACGTCACCGACGTGCTCCGCAACGACCAGCACCTGCCCGCCACCCCGGAGACCGTGGTCGAGCGCGGGGACGTCGTGACCCTCGTCGGCGCCCGGTCCGGCCTGGACCGGGTCGTGGCCAAGATCGGCACCGTCGCGAAGAACGACGCCACCGACTTCATCTACCTGGGCTTCGGCATCGCGTTCGGCTCGCTCCTCGGCCAGCTCGTGGTCCGCATCGGCGGGGTCCCGCTGTCGCTGGGCACCGGTGGCGGCTGCCTGGTCTCCGGGCTGCTGTTCGGCTGGTTCCGCTCGCGCCGGCAGACCTTCGGGGCCTTCCCCCCGCAGGCCGCCACCACCATCAAGGACATGGGCCTCGCCCTGTTCATCGCCTGCACCGGCCTCACGTCCGGCCCGCAGGCGTGGCCGCTGCTCAAGGAGTACGGGGCGCTGCTGCCCTTCGCCGGGATCGCCATGGTCCTCGTACCGGCCACGCTCTCCCTCGTCGTCGGGCGCAAGCTGCTGAACATCGAGAAGCCCCTGCTCATCGGGGCCATCGCCGGCCAGCAGTGCTCGACGCCGGCCATCACCTCGGTGACGCAGGTGGCGCAGAGCTCCGTGCCGATGCTCGGCTACACGATCACCTACGCCCTCTCCAACTTCCTGCTCCCGCTCACCGGTCCGATCCTCGTCGGCATCCTCGGCGCCTGACCGCCTCTGACTCGGAGGGCACCCCCACATGATCGACTTCCTCAACCGGAACATCTTCCAGCCCCACCCCGAGCTGCTGGTGTTCATCACCGTCGCGCTCGGCTTCCTCTTCGGGAAGCTGCGCTGGCGGGCGATCGGGCTGGGCGCCGTCACCGGCTGCCTCATCGCCGGGCTGCTGCTCGGCGCCCAATTCAAGATCACCATCGACGGGACCGTGAAGAACCTCTTCTTCACGATGTTCCTGTTCGCCCTCGGCTACAAGGTCGGCCCGCAGTTCTTCCGCGGCCTGAAGAAGGACGGCCTGCCCCAGGTCCTCAACGCGGTCATCGTCTGCGTCACCGGCCTGCTCGTCTGCTGGGGCTTCGCCGCCCTCCTCGGCTACGGCCCGGGCCTGTCCGCCGGCCTGCTCGGCGGCGCCCTCACGCAGTCCGCCGTCATCGGTGTCGCCCAGGACGCCATCGGCAACCTGCCCGGACTCTCCGCCGACCAGATCAAGGAGCAGGAGAACCTCGTCGCCGTCGGCTACGCGGTCACCTACCCCCTGGGCACCATCCTGTGCGCGATGCTGCTGGCCAACGTGCTGCCCCGGCTCTACCGCCGGAACCTGGCCGTCGAGAGCGCCCAGCTGGCCCGCGAGCTCGACGCCCCCGAGGACGACCCCGACCTGCACGAGGGCTACTACGAGATCGTGCTGCGCGCGTACACGATCCAGCACGCCGACCTCGTCGGCAGCACCATCGAGGCCTTCGAGCAGCAGCAGAAGGCGCTCGGCCGCCGGATCTACCTCACCCGCATCCGGCGGGACGGCCAGATCCTCGACCACACCCAGGAGACCGTGCTCCAGCGGGGCGACGTCGTCGCCGTCAGCGCGCTGCGCGGCTCGCTCGTCGAGTTCGACGCCCGCTCCCACATCGGGCCGGAGACCGACGACGTCGAACTGCTCGGCTACCAGACCGAGACCCTGCACGTCGTGGCGTCCGAGAAGGCCCAGATGGGCAAGACCGTCGCGGAGCTCCGCCAGGAGCCCTTCATGGTCGGCGTCTACATCGACAAGCTGTACCGGTCGGGCGCCGAGTTCCCCTACCGGCTCTCCACACAGATCGAGCGCGGCGACACGGTCGTCCTGTCCGGGCCCAAGCGGCTCGTGGACCCGGCCGGCAAGGCCATCGGCAAGCCGGTGCCGACGAGCTTCGCCACCGACATGGTCTGGGTCGGCCTCGGCATCTTCCTCGGCGGCTGCATCGGCATCCCGGCCCTGACGGCCGGCGGGGTCCCGATCTCGCTGTCCACCTCGGGCGGCGCGCTGATCATGGGCCTGATCTTCGGCTGGATCCGCGGCCGGTACCCGACGTACGGCAACGTCCCGCCCGGCGCGCAGTGGTTCATGGACACCCTGGGGCTCTGCCTGTTCGTCGCGGTCGTCGGCATCAACGCCGGACCCAGCTTCACCAGCGGACTGGCCTCCGCCGGCTGGGGGCTGCTGATCTTCGGCGCGGTCGCCACCCTGATCCCGCTGATCGTCGGCTTCCTCGTCGGCCACCACGTCCAGAAGATCCGCTTCCCGATCCTGATGGGCGTCCTGGCGGGCGGCCAGACCACCACCGCCGCCATCGGCGCCGTCAACGAGCAGTCCAAGTCCCAGGTACCGGTGCTCGGTTACACGATTCCGTACGCCGTCAGCAACGTGCTGCTGACGATCTGGGGCGCCGTCATCGTCCTGCTCCAGCACTGAGGTCCCGCCGTCGAACCCAGCCGAACCCAGCCGAACGCTTTCGAAAGCCGTCGAACGCAAAGGAAGTCCGCCGTGCCCGAGACCAGTTTCAGCCGCGAGGAGATCCAGTCCTTCGCCCAGCTCAGCCCCTTCGAGCTGAAGGACAAGTTCATCCAGCTGGCCACCGCCGCCCAGGCCGACAAGCCCGGCCAGAAGGGGACCACGACCCGCGCCATGCTCAACGCGGGCCGCGGCAACCCCAACTGGATCGCGACCGGCCCGCGCGAGGCGTTCTACGCCCTGGGCTACTTCGCCCTGGACGAGTCCCGCCGGGTCTGGACCGCCGACAACCTCGGCGGCATGCCCGAGAAGAAGGGCATCGGCGAGCGGTTCGACTCCTGGGTGCGCCGCCACCCGGAACTGCCCGGCGTCGAGCTCCTGGAACGCTGTGTGCTCCACGCCCTGGAACGCTTCGGCTTCGACAAGGACGCGTACGTCCACGAGCTCACCGACGCGATCACCGGCGACAACTACCCGGTGCCCGACCGGATGCTCGTCCACGCGGAACAGGTCGTCCGCGGCTACGTCGGCGACGAGATGTTCGACAAGCGGCCGCCCGCCGGCAACCTGTCGCTGTTCGCCACCGAGGGCGGCACCGCCGCCATGTGCTACATCTTCGACTCCCTGATGAAGAACGGGGTCCTCCACAAGGGCGACAAGATCGCCCTGATGACCCCGGTGTTCACCCCGTACATCGAGATCCCCGAGCTCGACACCTTCGAGTTCGAGGTGGTCAACGTCTCCGCGAGCCTCTTCGCCGAGACCGGCGTACGGCAGTGGCGCTACCCGGAGGAAGAGGTCGCCAAGCTCGCCGACCCGTCGGTGAAGCTGGTCTGCCTGGTGAACCCGAGCAACCCGCCGTCGCTGGCGCTCAGCGAGCGGGTCGCCGACCAGATCAAGGACATCGTCGCCACCAGCAACCCGAACCTGCTGATCGTCACCGACGACGTGTACGGCACCTTCGTGCCCGGCTTCCGCTCGATCGCGGCCGACCTGCCCCGCAACACCCTGCTCGTGTACTCGTACTCGAAACACTACGGCTGCACCGGCTGGCGCCTGGGCGTCATCGGCCTGAACGACGACAACGTGATCGACGAGATGATCGCGGCCTTCCCGCAGGACCAGAAGGACCGCCTGGCCAAGCGGTACGGCACGCTCACCCTGGAGCCGGAGAAGATCCGCTTCATCGACCGGATGGTCGCCGACTCCCGCTCGGTGGCCCTCAACCACACCGCGGGGCTGTCCCTGCCGCAGCAGGTCATGATGAGCCTGTTCTCGCTCTTCGACATGCTGGAGGAGGGCCAGGCGTACAAGGAGCGCATCCGGCAGATCGTCCACCGGCGCCTGGACCTCCTGCTGGAGGGCGCCCAGATGAAGATCTCCGAGGACGACAAGCGGGCCGGCTACTACATCGAGCTGGACCTGCTGGCCGAGGCCGAGCGGGTGCACGGTCAGGACTTCGCGGACTTCCTGGAGAAGAACTACGAGCCGGTCGACCCGCTGTTCCGGCTCGCCGAACAGACCTCGGTGGTTCTGCTCAACGGCGGCGGCTTCGACGGCCCGCAGTGGTCCGTCCGCGTCTCCCTGGCCAACCTCGACGACCTGGACTACCTGAAGATCGGCCACCACCTGCGGCGGATCTTCAACGACTACGCGGCGGAATGGGACCGCGCGAAGCCCCCCGCCTGACCCGCCCCGCGGGCCGCCCCGGCCGCCCCGGCGCCCCCGCCGGGCCGGCCGGCCGCGGTGGTGTCGGTGGAGGTGACTTTCCTGCCCGGTCCGCAAACCCGAACGGACCCGACCGGTACGTACCGGCTCAGCCAGCCGTCGGTGGTTCGCAGGCCCCGCACTGGACGTTGCGAGGTACGCCCGTAGCCGGGTCCACGATCAAAGTGACACCGGCTCCGTGCGGGCAGGTGCGGCGGGGCCGCCTTCCATGCCTGCGGTCCACACGGACGGCGTCCCAGCGGGTTGCCAGATCGCGGTATCGCGGATCCACCCACACGCGGGCCTCGCCTGCTTCTTCGCTCACTGCGATCCCTCCCTCACGGCTGGTAGTCGACGACTGTAAGGGACCGGGTGCGTCAGGCGGCAGGTGCAGCGGCGCATGCCGATCCGCCCTCCGTGCACTCGCTGTGCATGCAGTCACCGCCGTGGATCTCCGCATCCGCGAGCGGCCCCCACAGGTACGCGTCCGGCTCGTACCCGGCCTCTCGAGTCGCCTCCATGGTCCGGTCCAGCGTGTGGGCCACCCGGCCGAGTGTGTCCGGTCCTTCCGGCCTGTGGTCGACGAACCGCCCGGTGTGCCGGCACAGCTCCCGGTACATGGCCGTGTGGAGGATCAGGGCGTGCCAGCCGATGTCCACCACCCTGGACGGGCGCAGGTGCCGCCCAGTGGCCTGACCTGCGGCGGCCACGAACTTGAGGGCCTCGCTTACGATCCGGGCGGCGAGGGCCTTGTCGATGCCGTCGTTTTCGCGCTGCACGAGGTGCGCCACGCGGTCGAATCCCTCGTCGGACAGCAGCGCTCGAGCGGAGGACTTCAAAGTGGTGGGCGTTGCCACAGCTGACCTCTCCTGTCGGGTGAGACGGATGGGTGGAACTTCAGATGCCGTTGACGATCGCGTTGAGCGAGAGCGCCGTGGCGGCGATGAACACGGCGGCGACGATCAGGGCCTGCTTCTGCCAGTCGGTCATCGTTCGACCGGCTCGTCCGGCCGACGCCACGGACAGCGCGCTCGGTGCAGCGTTGCCCCGCCCTCGGCTCCGCCGATCGCAAGCGCCTCTGCGCCGCAGCCGCGGCATCGGATGGGTAGGGCAGTCCACCGGCCGGTCGGGTACGTAGGCGTCGTCATGCCGGGCCGCCGTCCCGCGGGCAGGAGTAGACGTCGTAGTCCAGGGCGTACGGGCCGTCGTAAACCAAGGCGATGCCGCGGAGCAGGCGGTCGGCGGACAACTGCCCTTCGCATGCGACGCACGCGACGCCCTTGAGCTGCTCCGTCGAGAGCTGGCTGCTGACCGGGACGGGAACGTCCCGGCAGGCGGCCCCCGTGCGGCGACCGATCTCCAAATCGCCACGTGAGCTGGTCATTTCGGGTCTCCCGCCACAGATCTTCAGCGCGTCATGCGCTCGTAGGTGGATGATGGCCGGACACGCAGATGGGCAGATAGGCCATCGCGCGGCCATCGGTGGCCGCGTGGCGGCCACGGCCGGAGACAGACGCGATGACATTTCACACCGGAGCGGTTGGCCACCGGAACGACGCGCTTCGGGCCGCCCGGCTCAGGGTCGGGTGGCGTTCGATGCAGGGCGCAGCAGAAGCCGTCAGTCGCTATGGACAGCGGCTTTTGGACGACCCACACTTTCATGTGGCGGCCAGAACCTGGCGTCGCTGGGAGGGTGAAGTGGGCCAGCGTGGCTGGCCGCCGGAGGCCACCGCGATCGTCCTTCACGATGCCCTGGGCCGCTGGCCCGAGGAGCTCGGGTTCCAGCCGCCCGCCGGCTGGATCCGACCCGAGGCACACCAAGAGGCAGACGTGAACCGCCGGACCTTTGTCAACGTCACTGCGGCCGCGCTCGTGCCCGGCCCCACCGCCACGCAATACGTCGATCCCGCGCTGATCAGCTACTTCCAGGAGCAGTTGGAGGGGCACTACCGGGCCGACATGCTGCTCGGGCCGCACGACCTCATCGGTACCGTATCCGCGCAGTACCAGCTCATCGACAAGCTTGTCCGCTCCGCGCAAGGCGAGACCCGCAGCGGGCTGCTCCGCGTCGGCGCCGCGTATGCCGCGCTCGTCGGCTGGCTCTACCAGGACGCCGGTGACTTGAGCGCGGCCAGTTTCTGGCGGGGGGTGACGCAGGAGATCGCGGCCCGGTCCCGGGATCCGCACCTCTTCGGCTACAGCCTCGTCAACCTCGCGCAGGTCCGTACCGACCTAGGCGACGGGTATGGAGTCATCGACCTGTGCGAGGCCGCCCTCGTGGACGACCGCCTGTTCCCCAAGGTGAGGGTGATGGCCATGCAACAGCAGGCACACGGCGCCAGCCTCGTCGGCGACCGCACCGCTGTCGACCGGCTCATCGACGCGGCCGACGGCCTGATCTCCCGAGTCGACGACGACCTGCCCTGGGGCAACGCCTGTCGGCGGACCCCCGGCTACCTCGAAGTGCAGCGCGCCACCTGCTACGGCCGGCTTGGCCTGGGGCGTGAGGCGGAGTCCCTGTGGTCGCAGGTCCTCGACGCGGTACCCGCGACAGCCCGCCGGGATCGCGGCGTGTACCTCGCCAGGCACGCTACCGCCGCTGCCGGTGCCCGGGAGCCGGAGCAGGCCGTCGATATCGCGCGGGCGGCTGCCGAGATCGCCGTCGAGACCGGATCCGCCCGCATGCGCCGCGAACTGGGCATCCTGGAGAAGGCCATGCGGCCGTGGCACGATGCCCCGGTAGGCCGGGACCTCGCGGAGCTCCTGGCGCCGGTGCACGAGGGGAGCTGACATGGGCGTGCCGACGGTGCTGTCCGAAGAGGAGGTCGCGGAAGGTATGGCCGGGCTGCCGGGGTGGGAACGGAAGGGCGACGAGATCACCCGTACCTATCCGATCCGGTATCACGCGGCGGTGGCCGCGATCGTGACGATCGCCGACCGGTCCCGGCGGGTCCAGCATCACGCCGACCTCGACCTCCGCATCGACAGTCTCCGCGCGTCGATCACGACCCACGACGCCGGGTACCGGCTCACCGCGGCCGACTTCGACCTCGCGCACCGCATTGACGCGATCGTCGCCGCGCACCAGGCGCTTCCGCTCGACTGACCCTGGATGAACCAGTGAGCCCCTTCCTTCCCCGAAGGGCCGGAAGGGGCACCGGGAGGATGCGCCCGGCGTCGTGGAGGGTCGTCAGCGGCCGATCAGGGGGTAGTGGTCGCTGAGGTTGGTGTACGTGTAGTTCGTGCCCCAGCTGGAGACGGTCCAGGGTGCGGACTGCTCCTTGACCACGTTGTTCTCCCAGCCCGCCGGGCGGGCGTTGCCCTTGCGGTACAGGACGTAGTCCAGGTCCTCGCGCGGGTCCGTCGGGTAGCGGTAGGCGGCGATCGAGTTCAGGGCGGTGTCGAAGGAGTACGGGTGCCCGGTGCGGCTGTCGGTGTCGGCCAGGTCGGCGTTGGCGAGCAGGGACGCGTACTCGGGGGTGCGCGAGTCGACGTTCAGGTCACCGGCGACGATGACCTGCTCGTTCGCCGGGATGTTCTTCCCGTCCAGGAACGCGTCGATCGACCGGAACTGCCGGGCGCGCATCTCCGCCGCCTCGCCCGCGCCGCAGCCGGGGTCGGTGGACTGCGCGTGCGTGCCGACGACGTGCACCTTGGCGCCGTTGACGTTCAGCACGACGTAGGCGAAGCCCTTGTTCGACCACCAGTCGGCGCCGCAGGCGTCCTTGTAGACCACCTGCTCCTTGCGCACGATGGGCCACTTGCTCAGGACCGTGACGCCGCCGTCCTCCGGGGTGGTGGAGGAGTACGCGCCCCCGGTGGCGTCCCAGCCGCTCTTGGCGCGGCCGACGACCGGGGTCTGGTACGGGTAGCGCGCGGCCGAGTTGGCCTTGAGCGCGTCCGAGGCGCCGTTGTCGAAGGCCTCCTGGAGGACGACCACGTCGTGGCCCTGGTAGAAGGACGCCTTGGGGATCTCCGCAGCCCGGTGGTCCTGGCCCCAGTTCGGGTAGAGGCTCTTGCTCATCAGGAACACGTTGTACGACAGGACGCTGAGCCGCGGGGCGGCGGCGCTCTCCGCGGCCGTGGCGGCCGGCGCGGTGGTGGCGGCCAGCGCACCGGCGGCTATCGCCGCGACGGCCGCGGCGGCGGCCCGGTGACGGCGGTGGGGGGTGAGCAGCATGAGGTCTCCATCATTCCTGCTGGGGAAGATCGGCTCCGTCATCCAAGCAGCCACGGTTACTTCGGGGTAACACCCGCGACAAGACTTTCTGTCCGCAGCGCGACGAGGTGGGGGCGCCCGTGGAACCGGAGCCGGTCACTCCTGCGCGGAGGTCCACGTGAACGCCGCGAGCCCCTCCGTTCCGACGGCGCGGGCGGCCCCGGATCCGCGGTCCCGCCGCAGCCGCCCCGGCCGCCCCGGCCGCCCCGGTTGCCCGAGCCGCCGCCGTCGCCGCCGCAGGGCGAGGTGCAGTACGGCGAAGAGCGCCGCGGCGACCATGGCGACGGCGGCCAGCGTGATCGCCGCGGCCGCCAGGACGTACGGGGCGGCGGTCTCCAGCAACGCGGAGGGGGACAAGTCCATCCCCGCAGGATGCACCCGCGCAGGGCCCCGGCAGAAGCCCCGCGACCCTCGTCATACTGGGAGGAAGGGGATCCGGCAGAGACGGCCCGGGCCCAGACCCTGGGGGACACGATCATGAGTACGACGGAACACCCCGCGAAGGGATCACCGGGCCGGACGGCCGCCGGCCGCCGAGCCGACCCCGAGCCGCCGCCGCCCGGCGGCGTGCTGTGGACCATCGCCGGCGACGTACGCGCCCTGCTGATGCTCCCCGCCGCGTTCACCATGCAGGTCGCCCACCCCGCCATCGGCGCCGGCGTCGACGAGCACTCCGTCTTCCGCACCGACCCCTGGGGCCGCGGCGAGCGCTCGCTGCGCTCGGTCCAGCTGTGGGTGTACGGCGGGGAGGAAGCCGCCGAGGAGGGGCGCCGGGTCCGCCGCCTGCACAAGGAGATCCAGGGCACCGACACCCGGGGCCGGCGCTACCACTCCCTCGACCCCGCCTGCTACGCCTGGGTGCACGCCAGCGGCTTCCCGGTCTACCTGTACGCGGGCCGCTACCTGCTGCGCCGCTTCACCCCCGCCCAGGAGCGGCAGCTCTACCGCGAGTGGCTCCAGGTGGGCCGCGTCCTCGGGCTCCACGACCGGGACATGCCGCAGAGCATCGAGGAGTACTGGGTCTACTACCGCCGCATGCTGGCCGAGGAGATCGAGCCGACGAAGGTCGCCCGCGAGCTCGTCGCCACCGACGTGCCGCTGCCCCGCCCCGAGGGCGGCCCGCTTCCCGTGCGGCTGCTGCTGCGGATCGCGTGGCCGGTGCTGCGGGCGGCGTTCCTGCGCCTGCGGGCCTTCGTCACCGTCGGGTACATGCCGCCCGACGCGCGCGCCGCGATCGGCCTGGAGTGGACCCCGGCCCAGGAACGCCGCCTGCGGCGGTTCAGCACCGCCGTGCGGATCCTCGTACCGCTCCTGCCCGAGCGGCTGCGCTACCTGCCCGTCGCGCGGGCGGCGCGGGCCCGATGGCACGCCGCCGCCCGCTGACGGACCTCAGTGACCGTGGTCGTGGACCGTGTTCGTCTCCGCGATCTTCTTCCAGGACTTCGGCTCCGTCTGCTTGGCCGGGGCTGCCGGGAGCGAACGGGCCGAGGGGGACTGCGCTGCCTTGGCGTCCTTCGGGGCCTTGGCGGCGGCCGGGTTCAGGGCCGAGACGTCCGGCTTGCCCGGGGTGTAGAGCCAGGTCTCGAACAGCTGGGCCAGCGGCTTCTTCGAGATCTTCTCGGCGTAGCGCACGAAGTCGCCGACCCTGGCGTTGCCGTGCGCCCGCTCGGTCGGCCAGCCCGCCAGGATCTGGAAGAACTTCTCGTCGCCCACCTCGTTGCGCAGCGCCTGCACGGCGATGGCGCCACGGTCGTAGACGGCGCCGTGGAACTGGTTCTCCGGACCCGGATCACCCGGCTTGACCTGCCAGAACGGGTCCTCGGCCGGGCGGGTGGCGTACGCCCAGTCGGCGAGCTCCTGCGCGGTGCCCTCGCCCTCCTTCTCGGACCACAGCCACTGGCTGTAGCGGGCGAAGCCCTCGTTGATCCAGATGTCCTTCCAGCCCTCGACGGACACGCTGTCGCCGTACCACTGGTGGGCCAGCTCGTGGACGACCACCGAGACGTTCGCGCCGTTCTGGAACTGCCGCGGCCCGTAGAACGGCCGGGTCTGCGTCTCCAGGGCGAAGCCCGCGGTCACGTTCGGCACGTAGCCGCCCAGCGCGTTGAAGGGGTACGGCCCGAAGACCCCCTCCAGCCACTCCGCGACCTCACCGGTGCGCTCCACGCTGGCGCGCGCCGCGCCCGCGTTGTCGCCGAGGTCCTTGCTGTAGGCGTTGAGGATCGGCAGACCGCTCGCCGTCTTGTCGGTGGTGATGTCGAACTTGCCGACCGCGAGGGTGGCGAGGTACGTGGCCTGCGGCTTGTTCGAGCGCCAGTTGTACCGGGTCCAGCCGAGCCGTGAGGTCTGCGACTGGAGTACGCCGTTGCTGATGGCCTGGGTGCCGTCGGGGACGTTGACGGACACGTCGAAGGTGGCCTTGTCGGTGGGGTGGTCGTTGCTCGGGAACCACCAGACCGCCGAGTCCGGCTCCTGCGCGGCGACACCGCCGTCGGGCGTGCGCTGCCACGCCGACCAGCCGTCCACCTTGAACTCGGAGGGCTTCCCGGCGTACTTGACGACGACGCTGACCGAGGTGCCCCGCGCCAGCGGCTTCGCCGGGGTGACCTCCAGCTCGTGGTCGCCGGACGTGGTGAACTTCGCCTTCGTGCCGTTGACCCGGATCTCGCTGACCTTGAGGCCGAAGTCGAGGTTGAAGCGGGAGAGGTCCTGCTTGGTGGTGGCCAGGAGGGTGGCCGTGCCCTCCAGGAGGTCCGTCTTCGGCTGGTACTGCAGGCGCAGGTCGTAGTGCGACACGTCGTATCCGCCATTGCCGCTGGCCGGGTAGTAGGGATCGCCGATACCCGGTGCGCCCGGACCGGAACTCGCCGCCGACGCCGGGATCACCAGCAGGAGGGAAGCGGCGAGCACGCTCGGGGCGATGACTTTGCGGTGCACGAAGGGCTCCAAGTGATAGGGGAGACAGTGCGGTTCAAGGTCTCGTCGTTCGACCGTATTCACCCCTGGCGTCCCACGTCATGTCCATGGCCCCTGCATTCACACGATCGCCATTCGGCCGTCACGCCGGGGCCCCGCGGGCCGGTGGTGCGGGGGGCGGTCCGGCTCCCGCACCGGCTCGGGGGCCCGGGCGGCCCGGCTCCGAAGCCGGCCCGGGCCCGGACCCGGGCCGCAGAACGACCGGAAACGACCGCCCGCGCGGGGTGCCCCGGGCCTCCGCGGCCTCACCTTCCCCGGCGGGGTACCCGACATACTGAGCAGTCGGTAACCTGGCCGCCATGACCGTCTCGACGCTTCCCCCGCTCGCCGCCCGGCACGCCTGGCACGGCGCGATCAACCCGATCCACTCCACCGTGTACTTCTCCCCGGACATCACCAGGGAGTTCGCCGCCCTCGGGGTCAAGGACCGGGTCGCCGTCAACCTCGCCCACCGGTCCGCCGCCATGGGAGCGGTCGGAGCGGGCGCCGTGACCGCCGCGTTCTACAACTACCGGCACGACCTCGTCGCCCGGCACCTCCCGGCCGTATGGGAGACCGTCACGCCCGCCGAGGCCCTGGCCGCCCGCCTGCGCGCCGCCGACACCACCCTGAGCCGCCTCCTCGGTGCCGAGACCGTCGGGTCGCCCGAGGTCGCCGAAGCCGCAGACCTGGCGATGCGCGCCACCGAGGGCTGTACCCGGCACGGCCGCGCCCTCTACTCCGCCCACGCCGACCTCCCCGTGCCCCAGGAGCCCCACCTGCGCCTGTGGCACGCCGCCACCCTGCTGCGCGAGCACCGCGGCGACGGCCACCTCGCCGCCCTGCTCGCGGCGGACCTCGACCCGCTGGAGGCCCTCCTCAGCCACACCGCCACCGGCAAGGGCATGGCCCCGAAGTGGCTCAAGGCCACCCGCGGCTGGGAGCAGTCCGACCTGGACGCCGCCACCGGCCGGCTGCGCCGCCGCGGGGTACTGGACGCCGACGGCGCGCTCACCGCGGAGGGCGCCGCGCTGCGCGAACGGCTGGAGGCGGACACCGACCGGCTGGACGCCGCCCCGTACGAGCACCTCGGCGCGGCCGGCCTGGCCCGCCTGGCGGAACTCGGCGGCGGCCTCGTGATGAAGGCCGTCACCGCCGGAGCCTTCCCGGCGGACCTCCGCGGCTAGGGGGTGTCATCCCAGTCGTTCCGGACGCCGTCAGGGTGGGCCGCACGGCGGGAACGAGTGTGACGACACCCCCTGGTGCCGTGACCGGACGGGTCCACCGGGTCGCGGCACCAGGGCGTCCCTTCCGGATCCCGCCCACCGGGTCCCGGGGCCGCCGTGTGGCGGGCTTGCCCGCCCTTTCCGCGGCCACCTGCCACAATTGGCAGCCTTCCAGTGCAAACGAAGGCAGGCGGGACCCGATCGTGACGACGTCCATCGAATGCAGGATCGCCGAGGAGCTCGGCGTACGGGAACGGCAGGTCAAGGCCGCCGTAGAGCTGCTCGACGGCGGCTCCACCGTGCCGTTCATCGCGCGCTACCGCAAGGAAGCGACCGAGATGCTCGACGACGCCCAGCTGCGCACCCTGGAGGAGCGGCTGCGCTACCTGCGGGAACTGGAGGACCGGCGCGCCGCGATCCTGGACTCCGTACGGGAGCAGGGCAAGCTCGACGCCGAGCTGGAGGCGCGGATCAACGCCGCCGACACCAAGGCCCGGCTGGAGGACATCTACCTGCCCTTCAAGCCCAAGCGGCGCACGAAGGCGCAGATCGCCCGCGAGGCGGGCCTGGCGCCGCTCGCCGACAGCCTGCTGGCCGACCCGTCCGTCGAACCGGCCGTCGCCGCGGCCGCGTTCGTCGACGGCGACAAGGGGGTCGCCGACGCGGCGGCCGCCCTGGAGGGCGCCCGCGCCATCCTCACCGAGAAGTTCGCCGAGGACGCCGACCTGATCGGCGAACTGCGCGAGCGCATGTGGGGCCGCGGCCGGCTCGCCGCGAAGGTCCGCGAGGGCAAGGAGGAGGCGGGCGCCAAGTTCGCCGACTACTTCGACTTCGCCGAGCCGTTCACCGCGCTGCCCTCCCACCGCGTGCTCGCCATGCTGCGCGGCGAGAAGGAGGACGTCCTCGTCCTCGACCTGGAGCCGGAGGCCCCCGAGGACGCGGACACCCCCGGGCCCTCCACGTACGAGGGCATGATCGCCCGCCGCGCCGGAGTGAACGACCGCGGCCGGCCGGGCGACAAGTGGCTGGCGGACACCGTCCGCTGGGCCTGGCGCACGAAGATCCAGGTGCACCTCGGCATCGACCTGCGCACGCGCCTGCGCCAGGCCGCGGAGGACGAGGCCGTACGGGTCTTCGCGGCCAACCTGCGCGACCTGCTGCTCGCGGCCCCCGCCGGGACCCGGGCCACGCTCGGCCTCGACCCGGGTTTCCGCACCGGCGTCAAGGTCGCCGTCGTGGACGCCACCGGCAAGGTCGTCGCCACGGAGGTGATCTACCCGCACGTCCCCGCCAACAAGTGGGACGACTCCCTCGCCAAGCTGGCCCGCCTCGCCAAGGAGCACGCCGTCGAGCTGGTCGCCATCGGCAACGGCACCGCCTCCCGCGAGACCGACAAGCTGGCCGCGGACCTCATCGCCCGCCACCCCGAGCTGCGGCTCACCAAGGTGATGGTCTCGGAGGCGGGCGCCTCCGTGTACTCGGCCTCGGCCTTCGCCTCGCAGGAACTGCCCGGCATGGACGTGTCGTTGCGCGGCGCCGTCTCGATCGCCCGCCGGCTCCAGGATCCGCTGGCCGAGCTCGTGAAGATCGACCCGAAGTCGATCGGCGTCGGCCAGTACCAGCACGACCTGGCCGAGGTGAAGCTCTCGCGCTCGCTCGACACGGTCGTCGAGGACTGCGTGAACGGCGTCGGCGTGGACGTCAACACCGCCTCCGCGCCCCTGCTCTCCCGCGTGTCGGGCATCAGCGGCGGGCTCGCCGAGAACATCGTCGCCCACCGCGACGCCAACGGCCCCTTCCGCAGCCGCAAGGGGCTCAAGGACGTCGCCCGTCTCGGCCCGAAGGCGTACGAGCAGTGCGCGGGCTTCCTGCGGATCCGCGACGGGGACGACCCGCTGGACTCCTCGGCCGTGCACCCCGAGGCATACCCGCTGGTCCGGGCCATGGGCAAGACGGCGGGCGGCGAGGTGGCGGCCCTGATCGGCAACAGCGGCGTACTGCGCTCGCTGCGGCCGGAGCAGTTCGTCACCGAGGCCTTCGGCCTGCCCACGGTCACGGACATCCTGCGCGAGCTGGAGAAGCCGGGCCGTGACCCGCGCCCCGCCTTCAAGACGGCCACCTTCAAGGAGGGCGTGGAGAAGCTCGGCGACCTGGCCCCGGGGATGATCCTGGAAGGCGTGGTCACCAACGTGGCCGCCTTCGGTGCCTTCATCGACATCGGCGTCCACCAGGACGGCCTGGCGCACGTCTCCGCCCTGTCGAAGACCTTCGTCAAGGACCCCCGCGACGTGGTCAAGCCCGGCGACATCGTCCGCGTCAAGGTCATGGAGGTCGACATCCCGCGCAAGCGGATCTCGCTCACCCTGCGCATCGACGACGAGCCCGGCGCCGAGCGGACCCCCGGCGCGCCCCGGCAGCGCGAAGAGCGGCGGAGCGGCGGCGGCCGGCCCCCGCAACAGCGTGGCCAGGGCGGCCAGGGCGGCGGTCAGGGCCAGGGCGCCGGCCAGGGTCAGCGCGGCCAGGCGCCGGCCGCTCAGGACCAGCGCGGCCAGGGTCAGCGCGGCCAGGGTCAGCGCGGCCAGGGCCAGGGCCAGCGCGGCCAGGGCGCCGGGCAGGGCCAGAGCGGTGGCGGCCAGGGCCAGCGAGGCCAGGGCCAGCGCCCCGGCGCCTCCGCCCCGGCCCCGGCGAACAGCGCCATGGCCGACGCCCTGCGCCGCGCCGGGCTCACCGGCCCCGACGAGCGCCGCAAGCGGTAGCGCCGCGAGCGGTAGCGCCGCGAGCGGTAGCGCCGCGACTGGCGGCCACGGCGTGCCTTTGTGGCCACCGCGGCGTGCGCGGCGTCCGTACGGAATGGCCGAATAGCCTCCCCGTCAGGGGACATGCCTTGCCAACGCCCGCACAAGATCTGTAGGCATGGTGGAACGCCCGTTCGTCACCCGGCGAACGGGCTTCCGCGTTTCCCCCCTCAGGACCGTTTTCCCCGAGGCCGCCTTGAAGGCACAGGACGCCATGCCCATGCCCACGCACGCCTACCGACGCTGCCCGAGAAAGGGTCCGAAGAGGGATCACATGCCCCACCGGCAACTCAGCCTGCGCAAGAGGTGCGAGAACATTCTCGGCCATCTGGATCTCACCCGTCCGTTCTCCCTCGACGCGCTGTGCGACCGGATCGCCGAGCAGCGGGGCCGCCCCATCCGGCTCCACCCACTGCCCAGGGAAGCCGCCGAATCAGGGGTCTGCGGGCTGTGGGTGGGCACCGCCAGCATCGACTACGTCTTCTACGAGGCGCAGACCACCCCGCTGCACCGCGAGCACATCGTCCTCCACGAGCTCGGCCACATCCTCTTCGGCCACCACTCGCTGGACGGGCAGGAGGCGCAGGCCGACGGCGGCGCCCCCACCGTGCTGGGACGCACCAACTACACCACCCGTCAGGAACAGGAGGCGGAGATGCTCGCCAGCATGATCCGCATCCGCACGGTGCACGCCGGCCCCCCGTCGGCCGCCCGGCCCGGGGGCATCCTGGGCCGGCTGGAGTCCGCCATGGGCTACGAGCGGGGGAACGATGGCAGCTGACCTGACCGCGTTCGGCGACTGGCTCGCCGTCCCGAGCGTCGTGTGCCTGTGGATCGCGGTCCTGCTGCGCGCCCCCGGCGCCCTGCGCTCCCCGCACCAGCGCGGCCTGTGGCTCGCCGTCGCCACCGCCGCCGCCGCGATGACGCTGAACCTCCCCGCCGTCGTCACCTACGCGATGGGCCGCGACCCCGGCTACGCGCACACCATCGGTCTCGTCCGCAACCTCATCGGGGTGCTGTCGGCGGGCGCCGTGCTCTACTTCGTCGCCGCCACGACCCGCGGCCGCCGGCTCCAGCTCGCCTCCGCGGCCGCCACCGTCGCCTGGCTGGCCACCCTCGTCGCCCTGGACACGGCCGCGCCCGGACACGGCACGCACACCATGCCGCCGGTCGGCGACCCGGTGCCCTCCCTGGCGTACTGGCTGGTCCTGATCTCGGCCCACGTGATCGCCAACACCGTCTGCGTGGCCCTGTGCTGGCGCTACAGCCGCCGCACCGAGAGCCGCGGACTGGCGGCCGGGCTGCGGCTGTTCGGCCTCGGCACGGCCCTGGCCGGACTGTTCTGGCTGGCGTACCTGCTCAAGGCCCTGACCGGCAGCACCTGGGCGATGCCCGCGCTGCCGCTGCTGATGAACCTGCACGGCCTGCTGCGGGCCGCCGCGATCCTGGTGCCGACCCTGTTCACCTTCCGGCGCACCGCCGCCGACGCCGCGACCGCCTGGCGGCTGTGGCCGCTGTGGCGGGACCTGGTGCAGGCGGTCCCGCACGTGGCGCTGAACAAACCGCGGGCCGGCCGGGTCGTGGAGCTGCTGTGGCCGCCGGTCCCGCGCAACCTGCTCGTCTACCGCAAGGTCATCGAGACGCGCGACGCGATCCTGATCCTGGGCGAGCACGTCGCCCCGGGCGCCCTGGAACTCGCCCGCAGCCACGTCGCCGGAGCCGGGGTCCCCGAGCAGCGGCGCACCGCGGCCGCGCTGGCCCGCGTCCTGCGCGAGGCCCGGCAGGCCAAACTGGCCGGGCTGCCCGGACAGAGCGGCGAGGCGGCGGCGCTGGAACTGCCCACCGCGATCCAGACCTCCGAGGACGGCGGGGACCTGGAGGACGAGGCCCGGTTCCTCGTCGACGTGGCCCGGGCGTACGCCTCGCCGGCCGCCGCCTCCGCCACCCCGTGAACCGCACCACCGGGAGGAAGTGACACCCCTTGACCACCGTACTGATCACCGGTGCCAGCGCCGGACTGGGCGCTGCCTTCGCCCGGGGCTTCGCCGCCAAGGGCTGCGGCCTGGTGCTCGTGGCCCGCGACAAGGACCGGCTGGACGCCGTCGCCGTGCGGCTCGGCCGGGAGTACGGCGTACCCGCCGAAGTGCTGCCCGCCGACCTGCTGACGGACGGCGGCCTCACCGCGGTCGCGGAGCGGCTCGCCGACCGGACGGCGCCCGTGGACATCCTCGTCAACAACGCCGGCTTCGGGCTGCCCGCACCCTTCCCGTACAGCCCCGTCGAGGACGAGGAGCGGATGCTCGACCTGCTGGTCCGGGTCCCGCTGCGGCTCACCCACGCCGTGGCGCCGGGCCTGCGCGAGCGGCGCAGGGGCGCGGTGCTGAACGTGTCCTCGGTGGCGGGCCTGCTGCCGACCGGGACGTACGGCGCCGCGAAGGCGTGGGTCACCGCCTTCAGCGAGTCGCTCCGGGTGGACATGGAGCCGTTCGGGGTCCGGGTCCTGGCGGTGGTCCCCGGCTTCACCCGCACCGAGTTCCAGGCACGGGCCGGGATGGACGTCAGCGCCCTGCGCGACGCGGTCTGGCTGGAGCCGGACGCCGTGGTGGCCAAGGCCCTGAAGGACCTCGCCCGGCGCCGCCCGGTCAGCATCACCGGCCGCCGCTACCAGGCGTACGCCCTCGCCGCCCGCCACCTCCCGCGCGGCTTCGTCGCCCGGAGGATGGCCCGCACGCGGCGACCCCCGGCGGACGCCGCGCACTGACGGCGCCGGCCGCGGCGCGGCGTCGGCGCGACGGCTACAGCTCGGTGACCTTGCCGTCCGCCACCCGCAGGCGGCGGGTCACCTGGACCGCGTCCAGCATCCGGCGGTCGTGGGTGACCAGGAGCAGCGTGCCCTCGTAGGCTTCCAGGGCGGCTTCCAGCTGTTCGATCGCCGGCAGGTCCAGGTGGTTCGTCGGCTCGTCGAGGACCAGCAGGTTCACCCCGCGGCCCTGGAGCAGGGCCAGCGCCGCCCGGGTGCGCTCGCCCGGCGAGAGGGTGGCCGCCGGACGCAGCACGTGGGCCGCCTTCAGCCCGAACTTGGCCAGCAGCGTGCGGACTTCGGCGGGCTCGGTGTCCGGGACCGCCGCGCAGAACGCCTCCAGCAGCGGCTCACCGCCGAGGAACAGCCCGCGCGCCTGGTCGACCTCGCCGACCAGGACGCCGGAGCCGAGCGTCGCGGCCCCCGAGTCCGGCGCCAGCCGGCCCAGCAGGACGGCGAGGAGCGTGGACTTGCCCGCGCCGTTGGCCCCGGTGATCGCCACCCGGTCCGCCCAGTCGATCTGCAGGCTGGCCGGCCCGAAGGCGAAGTCCCCGCGCGTGACGGCCGCCTCGCGCAGGGTGGCCACCACGGAGCCGGAGCGCGGCGCCGTCGCGATCTCCATGCGCAGCTCCCACTCCTTGCGCGGCTCGTCGACGACGTCGAGACGTTCGATCGCGCGCTGCGTCTGGCGGGCCTTGGCGGCCTGCTTCTCGCTGGACTCGCCGCGCAGGTTCTTGCCGATCTTGTCGTTGTCGCTCGACTTGCGGCGGGCGTTGCGCACGCCCTTGTCCATCCAGTTGCGCTGCATCTGCGCCCGGCCCTCCAGGGCCGACTTCTTGCCCGCGTACTCCTCGAACTCCTCGCGGGCGTGGCCGCGGGCCCGCTCGCGCTCCTCCAGGTAGGAGTCGTAGCCGCCGCCGTAGAGGTTGATCTCCTGCTGGGCCAGGTCGAGTTCGAGGACCTTGGTGACCGTGCGGGTCAGGAACTCGCGGTCGTGGCTGATGACGACCGTGCCCGCGCGCAGCCCCTTCACGAACTGCTCCAGCCGCTCCAGGCCGTCCAGGTCCAGGTCGTTGGTCGGCTCGTCCAGCAGGAACACGTCGTAGCGGGACAGCAGCAGCGAGGCGAGGCCCGCCCGGGCCGCCTGCCCGCCCGAGAGCGCCGTCATCGGCAGGTCCAGGCCGACCGCCAGCCCGAGGTCGTCCGCGACCTCCTGGGCCCGCTCGTCGAGGTCGGCGCCGCCGAGGTTCAGCCACTGGTCCAGCGCCGTCGCGTACGCGTCGTCCGCGCCCGGGGTGCCGTCCACCAGGCCCTGCGTCGCCTCGTCCAGGTCCGCCTGCGCGGCGGCCACGCCCGTGCGCCGGGCCAGGAACTCCCGTACGGACTCCTCGGGCCGGCGCTCCGGCTCCTGCGGGAGGTGGCCCACGGCCGCGCTCGGCGGGGACAGGCGCAGCTCACCGGTCTCGGGAGCGTCCAGTCCGGCGAGCATCCGCAGCAGGGTGGACTTCCCGGCGCCGTTGACGCCGACGAGACCGATGACGTCGCCGGGCGCGACGACGAGGTCGAGATCGGCGAAGAGGGTGCGCTCACCGTGCGCGGCGGTGAGCTTCTTGGCGACGAGGGTTGCAGTCATGATCTGCCGATCCTATCCGGGCCCCGGACTCAGACTCCGACCAGCCGCAGGCCCGCCCACAGCGCGACCACGGCGCCGACGAGGGCGGCCGGAGTGGTGACCAGGCCGAGGCGGGTGAACTCCCCGAGGGAGACCCGGTCGTCGTGCGCGTGCAGGATCCGCCGCCACAGCAGGGTGGCGAGCGAACCGGCGTAGGTCAGGTTCGGGCCGATGTTCACACCGATCAGCACGGCCAGCACCGGCCCGGGCCCGGCGGGGGCGGCCAGCGGGAGCAGCGCGAGCACCGCGGGCAGGTTGTTGATCAGGTTGGCCAGTACGGCGGCCACCCCCGCGATCGCCAGCAGCGCGCCGAGCGACTCCCCGGCCGGCAGGATCCGGGCCAGCGCGTCGCCCAGCCCGTGGTCCACCACCGCCCGCACCACCACGCCCAGGGCCAGCACGAACAGGCAGAAGGCGGGCGCCGTCGAGCTTCCGATCCGGCGCAGGGTCGTCTCCCGGCGCCGCAGCGCCCGTACGGCCAGCACCACCGCGCCCGCGAGCGCCGCCCACGCCGGGCTCGCCCCGGCGAAGGAGGCCACGGCGAACCCGGCCAGGGTCAGCCCGAGCACCCACAGCGCGAACCGGGGCACGGCCACCGGCTCGGCGGCCTCCGGGACGTGCTCCGGCGGGGCCGCCAGGTCGGTGCGGAACCAGCGGCGGAACACCGCGTACTCCACCCCGATCGCCACCAGCCACGGCAGGGTCATCAGCGCGGCGAACCGGGTGAAGGACAGCCCGCTCGCGGCGAAGGCCAGCAGGTTCGTGAGGTTGGACACCGGCAGGAGCAGCGAGGCCGTGTTCGCGAGGTGCGCGGTGGCCAGGACGTGCGGCCGGGACCGGGCCCCCAGCCGCGCGGCGGTCGCCAGCACCACCGGGGTCAGCAGCACCACGGTCGCGTCCAGGCTGAGCGAGGCCGTCACCACCGAGGCCACCGCGAACACCCCGCCGAGCAGCGCGGCCGGCGACCCGGTTCACGGCGCCACCGCAGACCCCGTCGAACTGCACGACTCCCGTGCCGCCCCGGGACAGCCCGCAGGCCCGTTGGTGGGGTGAGCGGTTCGCCATCGAGGGCGGCGTCGCCCCCGGCACCGTGCTCT
>NZ_JBEOXU010000091.1:0-26036 GCF_040296725.1 Streptomyces sp. NPDC002044 | reverse complement strand
GGGGGGACCCTGTGGGAGAGTAGGACGCCGCCGAACAATTATTGTGGGAAAGCCCCGCACCTTATGGTGCGGGGCTTTTCTGCGTTCCGGACCAGACTCCACCGTATGCCCGGCATGGGGTCGAGGCCGATCCGGGCTGACGGCTCGTAGGGTTGGGTCATGGGCTACGACCTCGTCATCTTCGACAACGACGGCGTGCTGGTGGACAGCGAGCCGCTCGCCAACAGCATCCTCGCCGGGTACCTGACCGAACTGGGGCACCCGACCTCCTACGAGGAATCGCTCCACGACTACATGGGCGGCGCCGTGCACCGGGTGCACGACCTCGTGCTCGAGCGGACCGGCCAACGGCTCCCGGACGACTTCGACGAGACGTTGTACGCGCGGACCTTCGCCGCGTTCGAGCGGGAGCTGCGGCCCGTCCCCGGGGTCGAGGAAGTGCTCAATGGGCTCGTCGAACAAGGGGTCGGCTACTGCGTGGCCTCCTCCGGCAGCCACGACCGGATCCGCGTCGGGCACCGGGTGACCAGGCTCGACGAGTGGTTCGAGGACGAGTGGCTCTTCAGCTCGCAGGACGTCGGCCAGGGCAAGCCCGCCCCCGACCTGTTCCTGCACGCGGCCCGCGCCATGGGCGTCGAGCCGGCGCGCTGCGTCGTCGTCGAGGACAGCCCGCTCGGCGTGCGGGCCGCGCTCGCCGCGGGCATGGACGTGTACGGGTTCACCGGGATGATGCCCGCCGAGCGGCTGCCCGGCGCGACCGGGTACTTCGGGGACATGAAGCAGCTCCCGGGGCTTCTGCAACTGCCCGTGTGATCGCTCTACCCACGGGTAGCCCCGGGGCCTACGCTGTGCCGCCATGACGGATGACGTACGGCTGCGGCGCGGGCGCAGCGCCCTGGGGTTCAGCTTCTTCGCGCAAGGCGTCGCCTTCGCACTGCTCGTGACCCGGATCCCCGGCATCCAGGACCGGTACGGGATATCCGACGGGCTGCTGCCCGCCTTCCTCGCCGCCGTTCCGATCCTGGCCGGGGCGGCGAGCGTCGCCGCCGAGCACCTGGTGAAGCGCGTCGCGCCCAGCGTGGTGCTCCGCTGGGCGCAGCCCGTGGTCCTGCTGTCCCTGCTGGGGGTCGGGACGGGGACGCAGCTGTGGCACGTGGCGGTGGCCCTGGGGGTGTTCGGGCTGTCGGTGGGTGCGCTGGACGCCTCGATGAACATGCTCGGGGTCAGCCTCCAGCGGGCGTACGGGCGCAGCATCATGCTGGGGTTCCACGCCGCGTACAGCCTGGGCGGGATCGTCGGTGCCTCTGCCGCCTGGGCCGGGGCGCACTGGCATCTGGGCCTGTTCGTGAGCTACCTGCCGCCCGTCGTCGTGCTGCTGCCGCTGGTCCTGGTCGTGAGCCGGTACTACGTGGACGCGCGGCCCGAGGCCCCGGGTGCCCCCGGTGAGAAGGAGGGGGGCCCGGCGAACGCCGGGAAGAAGCTGCTGCTGCCGCTCTGCCTGGTGATGGCGTGCGCGTACATCGGTGACTCGACGGTGGCGAACTGGAGTGCCAAGTACCTCCAGGACGTGCTGGGCAGCTCCGAGCAGCTGGCGACCGTCCCGTACAACGTCTACATGGTGACCACCCTGATCGGGCGGGCCGTCGGGGATCTGGGCGTGCGGCGGTTCGGTGCCGCGGCGGTGGTGCGCGGGGGGACGGTGGTGGCGGCCGGCGGATTCGCGGTGGTGGCCGCCGCGCCCGGGCCGTGGGTGGGCATGCTCGGGTTCACGATGCTGGGACTCGGGCTGTGCGTGATCGTGCCGCAGACGTTCGCGGCGGCGGGCCGGCTGTTCCCGGGAGGTTCGGACACGGCGATCGCGCGGCTCAACATCTTCAACTACGTGGGATTCCTCATCGGGTCGCCGCTCGTCGGGGCGGTCGGGGACGCCTGGAGCTACCGGGGGGCGATGCTCGTGCCGATGGTGCTGGTCCTGGTGACACTGTTCTACGCCCGCTCGTTCGGTTCCGGCGACGCCCGATACGGTGTCGGGCATGAGCGGCCGCGGGTTGTTGATGTGGGACGAGGCGGTAACGAAGTATGACTTCGGACCGAGCCATCCGATGGATCCGGTGCGCCTGGCGCTGACCATGGGCCTGGTCCGGGCCTTCGGGCTGGACCGGGTGATGGACGTACGGGCGGCCCGGGCGGCCGGTGACTCGACGCTGCGGCTGGTGCACCGGGAGGAGTACGTCGCCGCGGTGCGGGGGGTGTCCGCCGACCCCGGCTCGGCCGACGGGTCCTTCGGGCTGGGGACCATGGACGATCCGGCGTTCCCCGGGATGCACGAGGCGTCCGCGCTGATCGCCGGGCAGTCGGTGGCGGGCGCGGAGGCGGTGTGGCGCGGGGAGGCGGAGCACGCGGTGAACTTCGCCGGCGGGCTGCACCACGCGATGCCCGGGTCGGCGGCCGGGTTCTGCGTGTACAACGACGCGGCGCTGGCCGTGGCCCGGCTGCTGGAGCTGGGGGCCGAGCGGGTCGCGTACGTGGACGTGGACGTCCACCACGGGGACGGGGTGCAGGCGGCGTTCTGGGACGACCCGCGGGTGCTGACCGTCTCCCTGCACGAGCACCCGCGGACGCTGTTCCCGCAGACCGGGTGGCCGGAAGAGACCGGTGGCGCCGCCGCCGAGGGGTCGGCGGTCAACGTGGCGCTGCCGGCGGGCACCGGGGACGAGGGGTGGCTGCGGGCGTTCCACGCGACGGTGCCGGAGCTGCTGGAGGACTTCCGGCCGCAGGTGCTGGTGACGCAGCACGGCGCCGACACGCACTTCGAGGACCCGCTCGCGCACCTGGCGGTGTCCCTGGACGCCCAGCGGGCGGTCCAGGAGGCGTGCCACCGGCTCGCGCACGAGCACGCGGGCGGGCGGTGGCTGGCGCTCGGCGGCGGCGGGTACGCGGTGGTGGACGTCGTACCGCGGTCGTGGACCCATCTGGTGGCGATCGCCGGGCACCGGCCGGTCGACCCGGAGTCGGCGGTCCCGGCGTCGTGGCGGGACGAGGTGTACGCGCGGACGCGGCAGCTGGCGCCGTCCCGGATGACGGACGGGCGGGAGCCGGTGTGGCGGGACTGGGAGGGCGGCTACGACCCGGCGGACCGGATCGACCAGGCGGTGCTGGCGACCCGGCGTGCGGTGTTCCCGCTGCGGGGAATGCTGACCTGACGATGCATCGTTACGCCAACTGTGGGGCGGAACGCCGGAATTGATGAGCGGCCAGATGTGTTGGGGGAGCATCGTGGGGTGTTGAGCACCGGCGCGCTGCGAGCGCATCTGCTGGCCGCCCGGTTGGCCGGGCCCGTCGCCACCTCTCGGGAGGAGAGCCTGCGCAGTTACCGGCTGTTCGCGGCGCGCGATCCGCGGGTGCTGCTGGGGCTGGACCCGGAGCGGGGCTGGGGCGAGGGTGACCTGCTGGGGCTGATGGCGCGCAAGTGCGGCGTCTCGGCGGATCCGGCCCACGTCAGCGGGCCGGACGTGATCGATCCGGAACGGACGCTGGCGGCGCTGGAAGCCTTCGCGGCGCGGCTGTCGGAGGCGGTACGGGCCGGGTCCCCGGTGCTGTTCGGGACGGGGCACCCGCACCGGCTCCTGGGCTTCTACGCCACCTTGGCCGCCGCGGTGTCGGCGGCGGGCTGTGATGTCCTCAGTCCGGCGCGGGGGGTGAGTGTCGACATGACGACCCGGTTCGGCGTACGCACGCACTGCATCGATTACGTACGGGGGGTCGCATTGGTGCGGGACCCCGGCGCGCGGGAGCCCGGGAGTGCGACCGGCGCGCACTCCCATTCGCCCCTGCCGGTTCGGATCGCCCTGGGGGCCCTGGCGGAGGCCGGGGGGCCGCTGCCGGAGCTGGTGGTGGGCGATCACGGATGGGTCTGCGGTGCAGGTCAGCTCGGTGTGGAGGCGATCGGGCTGGCGGATACGGACGATCCCGCGCTGTTCGTGGGGGAGGCCGAGGGCCGGGTCGCGGTGGCCGTTCCGCTTGATGACGCGGTGCGCGCGGACTACTACGGACCCCTCAGCCGGTACGTGCTCGACCGTGCGGGGCTGCCGGTGCGCCAGGAGTGGCTGTAGCTCCTCTTCCCCACTCGTATCACGCGCCCCTACTCTGGGGAGTGAGCGTGCGACGACGAGGAGTAACCGGAGGGGAAGCCGGTGCCCGTCATGCGCGGAAGGTCAAGGTGGGTCATGGCTGCTGGCGAGAGGCCTCTCAGCGAGGTTCAGTTCCTGACCGTGGCGGAGGTCGCCTCGGTGATGCGAGTGTCGAAGATGACCGTGTACCGCTTGGTGCACAACGGTCATCTGCCCGCGATCCGGGTGGGCCGGTCCTTCCGGGTCCCCGAAAACGCGGTTCACGAGTACCTCCGAGAGTCCTATGTGGGGGTGGAGTCGGCCTGAGACTGATGCCCCGGACCCCTCGGAAGCAGGTGGATTACAGGCTCAGAGCTCGGGCGGGTAGGCTAAGCCGACGTAGGTCGTGTGGGCCCAGACGCCCCGCACCGTTCCCCGCTAGCGCGGGGATGTTCCGAGAAGTGAGCGAGGGTAGTCGTGGGCTCTGTTATCAAGAAGCGGCGCAAGCGGATGGCTAAGAAGAAGCACCGCAAGCTGCTCAAGCGCACCCGCGTTCAGCGCCGTAACAAGAAGTAGACGGTAGCTGTACGTGTTTTCCGCAGCCCCCCCACCATCCTGGTGGGGGGGCTGCGGTGCAGCCGGGGGCAGGTTGTTCCGACTAGGGAGGCGCTGAGCTCGTGGGGAAGGTCGTACTGGTCACCGGGGCGTCTCGGCAGCTGGGGGGCCGCTTCGTGCGCCGCATCCAGCGTGATCCGGAGGTCGAGCGGGTGATCGCGGTGGACGCCGTGGCGCCGCCGCACCGGCTCGGGTCGGCCGAGTTCGTCCGTACGGACATCAGGCAGTCGGCGATCGCCCGTGTGCTCGCCGAGCACGCCGTGGACACGGTGGTCCATCTGGCGGTCACCGGGAGCGGCGCGGGAACGGGCGGCGCGCACAGCAACGTCAAGGAAACGAACGTCATCGGGACGATGCAGCTCCTCGGGGCCTGCCAGAAGTCCCCGACGGTCCGGCGGCTCGTGGTGAAGTCCAGTACCAGTGTGTACGGGGGCACCTCGCGGGATCCGGCCGTCTTCACCGAGACCACGGAACCCAAGTCACTGCCCGCGGGCGGCTTCGCCAAGGACGCGGCCGAGGTCGAGGGGTACGTACGGGGCTTCGCGCGCCGGCGGCCGGACGTCGCGGTGTGCGTGCTGCGCTTCGCGAACATCCTGGGGCCCTTCGCGGACTCGGCGCTCGCCGAGTACTTCTCCATTCCGGTGATGCCGACGGTGCTGGGCTACGACCCGCGGCTCCAGTTCGTCCACGAGGACGACGTGCTCGACGTGTTGCGGCTGGCGGCGGGGGAGCCGCGGCGGGGGACGCTGAACAGCGGCACCTTCAACATCGCGGGTGACGGCGTGCTGCTGCTGTCGCAGTGCTCGCGGCGGCTGGGGCGGCCGACGCTGCCGCTGCTGCTGCCCGCGGTGAGGTGGGTGGGGTCGGCGCTGAGGGCGGTGGGGGTGACGGACTTCTCGCCGGAGCAGATCAGGCTCCTCACGCACGGCCGGGTCGTGGAGACCACGCAGATGCGGGAGGTGCTCGGCTTCGAGCCGATGTACACGACCGCCGAGACCTTCGCCGACTTCGCACGGAGCCGGGGCAGCGGGCTGCTGCCGCCGGAGCGGGTGGCGCGTGCCGTGGACCGGGTGGCTGGGATGCTGAACGTGGACGGTTCGGACGTCGAGGTCGAAGTCGATGTCGACGTGGCTGAAGGAGCGAAGCGATAGTGGCGGATGCCAAGGTCATTCCGTTCGGCGAGGACCGGCCGCGCCGGCGTCCCTCGGGGCGGCGGGTGCGGGCGGCTCCGCCGGCGCCTTCCGAGCCGCCCGTGGAGGCCGTCGTACCGCTCCTGGAGCCGGTGGCGGAGCGGCCCGCCGGGGCGGGCTGGGAGCGGAAGGTGGCCGGCGGTCTGTCGTTCCTGCGGCGGCGGATCACCGGGGAATACGAGGTCGACGAGTTCGGCTACGACAAGGAGCTGACGGACCAGGTCCTGATGTCCCTGATGCGGCCGCTGTTCGACAGGTACTTCCGGGTCGAGGTCAAGGGCATCGAGAACATCCCGAAGGAGGGCGGCGCGCTGATCGTCGCGAACCACTCGGGGACGCTGCCGCTGGACGGTCTGATGCTCCAGGTCGCGGTGCACGACCATCACCCGGCGCAGCGGCACCTGCGGCTGCTCGCGGCCGACCTGGTGTTCATGCTGCCGGTGGTGAACGAGCTGGCGCGCAAGGCCGGGCACACGCTCGCCTGCGCGGAGGACGCGCAGCGGCTGCTGGAGGCCGGGGAACTGGTCGGCGTGATGCCGGAGGGCTTCAAGGGGATAGGGAAGCCGTTCGGAGACCGGTACAAGCTGCAGCGGTTCGGGCGCGGCGGTTTCGTGTCGACGGCGCTGCGGGCGGGGACGCCGATCGTGCCGTGTTCGATCGTGGGCGCGGAGGAGATCTACCCGATGGTCGGCAACGCGAAGACGCTGGCGCGGCTGCTGGGGATCCCGTACTTCCCGATCACTCCCACGTTCCCGCTGCTGGGGCCGCTCGGGGCGGTGCCGCTGCCGACGAAGTGGACGATCCAGTTCGGGGAGCCGATCGCGACGGACGGGTACGCGGCGGAGGCCGCCGAGGATCCGATGCTGATGTTCAACCTGACGGATCAGGTGCGGGAGCAGATCCAGCACACGCTGTACCGCCTGCTGGTGCAGCGGCGGTCCGTCTTCTTCTGACGGCCGGGCATACGTGAACGCCGGCGGGGCTGGATGCGCCCCGCCGGCGTTCACGCGCGCTACTCGGCGTCCTCCGCGTCGATGCCCAGGCCCGGGAGGATGCCCGGGAGCAGGGGCGGGAGGGTGATGTCCGGCCCCAGGTGCTCCGGGACTCCGGCCGATGGGGGCGCGGTGGGCAGTCCCGTGGGCGGGGTGAGCAGGTCGCCCGTACCTCCCAGGAGCCCTCCCGTCGGCTGCGGCTTGGCGCTGCTCCCGGAGGGGGACGGCGCGGGGCTGCTGTCGGACGGGATGTCCGGGGCGGGGGCGGGCTGCTGCCTGCCGCTGGGGGTGCCGGGCTTCGCCGGGGCACCGGACGAGCCGGGCCCCCTGCTCTGCTCGGGGGGCTTGGGGAGCAGGCCCTGGAGCGGCGCGACGTCTTCGTCTATGGCTTGGAAGACGCCCTCCACTTCACCGCCCACGTCCGTGAGCTGTACCGGGAGCTTCTCCCTGAGCCGGCCCCACGCGTCCCGGTGGGAGCGGGAGAACGACGAGAGCGTCTGCATCGGGCCGAGCGAGCCGTCCCGTTGGTAGGCCGCCTGGAGAAGCCGGTGGCCCTGCTCCGCGTCGTGTTTCATGCCCGCCAGTGCTCGGCGGATCTCGCCCAGGGACTCGTGGTCCAGTACGCCGGTCCTGCCCCGTTCCATCAGCCTGCGGGCTTCCGAGAGGCGGTTCGACGCCTGGTCGAGATAGAGCTCGCCCCGGTCCGAATCCTCGTCGGCCATCCCCAGCTTCAGGTCTTCCATGCCCCGTTTGATCGGGTACAGGGAATCACCGGGCAGGGCGTCCGTGCTGGCAGCGGCCACTCCGCTGAAGGCCCCTGCGGCCACACCCACGGTGAGGCCGCCTGCCGCGATGCCCTTGGACCAGCGGGAGCGGGGCCGCAATTTCCGGAGCGAGGTCGCCCGGTGGGCGCCGCGGCCGGTCCGCTGTTCGGGCACCAGAGGGTCCGGGGCGGCACCGCCCCCGGCCCTCTCCTCCAGCACCATGGCCTCCATGGCGGCGACGAGCTGGGCTCGTTGCACCACTTTGACCTGGGGGTCCAGCACTGGGCGCGGCATTCTTTCGCCGAGCACGCTCGCCAGGGCCAATAGCCGGTCGTGGTCGGCAGGTTCGGCAGGTGCCTGGGACTGCTCGGCCGCCGGGTCCGGTTCCGGAGCATCGGACGGGGTCCGATCCTCCAGGGCCTGGGCGAAGGCGTTCGCCCGCCGGTGCGGGGTCACGTTCGCGATCACTGGCGGCACCTCCTCTCGTCATGACGATCGACTCCCCAAGGTGTCCGGAAGGTTGCCTTCCTTGAGCACATCCACACTTTCGAGTGAGCGGCTTCGGGTAGGGCGTGTCCACAGGGAGCCTGCATTCCGCACAACGAGCGTCGCGGCACTTGGGTTACGGACGAAGGATGATCGGACCACAGCGTCATCGAGGGGTCACCGGATGTATGGGGGTCGTGTTGATGGGGTGGGTCGTCTGTGAGGGGGGTCAGCGGGCGTCGTCGGGGAGGAGCCGGGCGAGGGTGCGGACCGCCCGGTACTGGAGCGTCTTGATGGCGCCCTCGTTCTTCCCCATCACGCGGGCCGTTTCGGCTACCGAGAGCCCTTGCAGGAAGCGCAGGGTCACGCACTCCTGCTGTTGCGGGTTGAGCTTCTTCACGGCCTCCAGCAGGGCCGCGTTGGAGAGGGACTCCAGGACGGAGTCCTCGGGGCTGCGCTCGACCTCGTTCGCGTCGAGCATCTCGCCGGTGGTGACCTCCAGCCGGAAGCGGCTGGACTTGAAGTGGTCGGCCACCAGGTTGCGGGCGATCGTCACGAGCCAGGCGCCGAAGTCGCGGCCCTGCCAGGTGAAGGTGGAGATGCGGCGCAGCGCGCGCAGGAAGGTCTCGCTGGTGAGATCCTCCGCGGTCGCCTTGCCGCCGACGCGGTAGTAGATGTAGCGGTAGACCGTGTCGCTGTACTGGTCGTAGAGGCGGCCGAAGGCGTCGGCTTCGCCGGCCTGGGCACGTTCGACCAGGTCCATCATGCGGGCCTGGTCGCTGTCCGCGGTGGGGCGGCGGTGGGTGGCCTGAGTGCTCGCGCCGGCGGCGCCGTTCGAGCCCCCGGCCGCGCGGCCGCGTCTGCCCACCGTCGCGCCGCCGTCGGTCAGGGCATAGCAAGGACCGGCCGGGCCGAAGCCGGCAGGGACCGCGGCGGCGAAGGCGGGGACGGCGTACGCGGTGGGGACGAAGCCGCGCAGGTGGTCGAGGACCGTCGCGCGCAGCGTAGCCAGGCCCGAGGCGTCAACCCCGACAGGTGGGTACACGGGACTCCCAGAGGCAGAGCTTCCATCACGTGCAGTGCGGGACCGTTCACCCGTCGTAGCGACAGATGATCGGTGGCATGCGTTTGAGGAGAATAACGCTTCGTACAGGCAGTGCTACACCCAGTTGCTCAAATCACCGGTTCCGACACTTCTGTTGCGTGTCCAGGGCATATTCGGTCGCTGTTGGTGATCGGTTCTTGATCGGTTGGATGCGCGGAATGGCGGCTTGCCCGATGGCTCGCGACCGAGTCGGGCGCGCCGGAGTGCCGCGCCGGGGGCGGGGGTAGAGGTGAGCGAATGCCCGGGGGCCGGCCGCGGGGGCGGCGGGAGCGGGGCGGGGCCGGTGTGGGGCCCGGGGCCGCTACTTGCGGCGGCGGTGCAGGGCGATGGCGGCGGCCGCGCCGCCCGCGATCGCGCCGACTCCGGCGGCGGCCGGGACGCCGACCTTCACGGCCTTGCGGCCGGTCCGATAGTCGCGCAGCCGCCAGTCGTGGGTGCGGGCATGCTTGCGCAGTTTTGTGTCGGGATTGATCGCGTACGGATGCCCGACCAGGGACAGCATCGGGATGTCGTTGTGCGAATCGCTGTACGCGGCGCAGCGCGCGAGGTCGAGCTCCTCCGCGGCGGCCAGGGCGCGGACGGCCTCGGCCTTGGCGGGGCCGTGCAGCGGCTCGCCCACGAGGCGGCCGGTGTAGATGCCGTCGACGGACTCCGCGACCGTGCCGAGCGCGCCGGTCAGGCCGAGCCGGCGGGCGATGATCGTGGCCGTCTCCACGGGGGCGGCGGTCACCAGCCACACCTTCTGGCCGGCGTCGAGGTGGGCCTGGGCCAGGGCGCGGGTGCCGGGCCAGATCCGCTCGGCCATGTACTCGTCGTAGATCTCCTCGCCGATGGCCATCAGCTCGGAGACCTTGTGGCCCTTGACGATGGACAGGGCGCTGTCGCGGGCGTCCTGCATGTGGTCGGGGTCCTCGACGCCGGCGAGGCGGAACCAGGCCTGCTGCCAGGCGAAGCGGGCGAGTTCGCGGCGCTGGAAGAACGCGCGCTTGTAGAGGCCGCGGCCGAAGTGGAAGATGGCGGCGCCCTGCATGACGGTGTTGTCGAGGTCGAAGAAGGCCGCGGCGAGGTCGTCCCCTGCGACGGGGAACTCCGGCTCGGCCGGCTCCTGGGGTTCGCGCGCCTCGGCTCGCGCCAGCGCCTCGGCCTCCTCGCGCGCTTCCCTTTCGGGGCCGGTCAGCGGTGGGGTGTCGGCCAGAGCGGTCTTGCGGGCGGCCTCGGCCGAAGCCTCGCCTGCCAGCACGCTCCGCGCGGTCGCGGAGCGCCTACGGGGGGTGAGCCATCCCAGAGCGGCCATGACGCGAGCATAGCCATTGTGTTCGGGAGTTCCCGAACCGATGGGATGCGCAGGCGTGAACTCCGCGGGGCGTCCCCGTGACGCCGGGGCGGGGCGGGGGCGCGGGAGAATGGGGGCATGAGCCCTTTGTTGCGCCGCAAGGAAAAGAAGAGCCCCGGTGAGCGGGTGGTGACGCTCATCGGGAAGCCCGGGTGCCACCTGTGCGACGACGCCCAGCAGGTGGTGGAGCAGGTGTGCGCCGAGACGGGCGCGCGGTGGGAGAAGAAGGACATCTCGCAGGACGAGGAGCTCTACCGGCTGCACTGGGAGCAGATTCCGGTGGTGCTGGTGGACGGCGAGCAGCACACCTTCTGGAGGGTGAACCCGGACCGGCTGCGGCGGGCGTTGGGAGGCTGAACCACTTCACGGTTACCATCGTGGGCGTTTTATGGGGGCTAGGGCGCGTATCTGTGAGGAGTGTGTACGGTTTTGCCCCCTTCTGGTTTTGAACGGGTTCGGCGTGCCGCCGGTTCCGGGGTTCCGCTCCGGGGGCGCGTGACCCCGGTCACTTTGCTCGGACAAAGCGGACACAATCTTTGTGCACGCGTTCACAAAGGCATAGCCTGCTGTCGACGGGGCGGTCCTGGGACAAGTGGCCGCCTGCAGCCCCGCTCATCCCGCAGGAGCATCGTGGCAACTGGCCGAACTCACCGACCGGCGACCCGCAGCCGAGGTATTCCCGAGGCCACTGTCGCCCGGCTTCCGCTGTACTTGCGCGCCCTCACCGCGCTCTCCGAGCGATCGGTGCCCACGGTGTCCTCCGAGGAGCTCGCGGCCGCCGCCGGAGTCAACTCCGCGAAGCTGCGCAAGGACTTCTCCTACCTCGGCTCCTACGGTACGCGCGGCGTCGGCTACGACGTCGAGTACCTCGTCTACCAGATCTCCCGCGAGCTCGGGCTGACCCAGGACTGGCCGGTCGTCATCGTCGGCATCGGCAACCTGGGCGCGGCCCTCGCCAACTACGGCGGTTTCGCGTCCCGCGGGTTCCGGGTGGCCGCGCTGATCGACGCCGACCCGGCGATGGCCGGCAAGCCGGTCGCCGGGATGCCCGTCCAGCACACCGATGAGCTGGAGAAGATCATCGAGGACAACGGCGTCTCGATCGGGGTCATCGCGACCCCGGCCGGTGCGGCCCAGCAGGTCAGCGAGCGGCTGATCGCGGCCGGCGTCACCTCGATCCTCAACTTCGCGCCGACCGTGCTGTCCGTGCCCGAGGGCGTGGACGTGCGCAAGGTCGACCTCTCCATCGAGCTCCAGATCCTGGCCTTCCACGAGCAGCGCAAGGCCGGGGAGGGCGCGGCCGCCGCCGCGGCCGCCGAGGCGTCCTCCGTGGGCGGCGCCGCCCCCGCCGCGGCCGTGGTGCCGCCGGCCGGACGGGCCGCCGCCGTCGCGCGCAAGGGCAACCCCGACGGCGACGTCCCGGCGGTGATGCCGGCATGAGTCTGCTCGTCGTAGGGCTGAGCCACCGCAGCGCACCCGTCAGCGTCCTGGAGCGGGCCTCGCTGTCCGCGGACGTCAAGGTCAAGCTGCTGCACGACACCCTCGCCGCCGAGCCGGCGACGGAGGCGGCGGTGCTCGCCACCTGCAACCGCATCGAGCTGTATGCGGACGTGGACAAGTTCCACGCCGGTGTCGCCGAGCTGTCCACGCTGCTCGCGCAGCACAGCGGCGTCGCGCTGGAGGAGCTCACCCCCTACCTCTACGTGCACTACGAGGACCGGGCGGTGCACCACCTCTTCTCGGTGGCGTGCGGGCTGGACTCGATGGTCGTGGGCGAGGGCCAGATCCTCGGCCAGATCAAGGACGCGCTGGCGCTGGGGCAGGAGCAGCACACCGCGGGCCGGCTGATCAACGACCTGTTCCAGCAGGCGCTGCGCGTCGGCAAGCGGGCGCACTCGGAGACCGGGATCGACCGGGCCGGGCAGTCGCTGGTCACCTTCGGGCTGGAGCAGCTCGCGGTGAAGACGCCGGTGACGCAGTGGGCGGCCGGCAAGCGGGCGCTGGTGATCGGTGCCGGGTCGATGTCCTCGCTCGCGGCGGCGACGCTGGCACGGGTCGGCATCGCCGAGATCGTGGTGGCCAACCGGACCGTCGACCGGGCGGAGCGGCTTGCCGAGATTCTGGTTGCCTCGGGCACCGGGGTGCGGGCTTCGGCCGTCCCGATGTGGTCCGTGCCGCAGGAGCTGACACGAGTCGACGTGGTCGTGTCCTGCACGGGCGCGACCGGGCTGGTGCTGACCGCCGACGACGTGCTCGCCGCCGTGTCCCAGGGCGCCGGGGCCTTCGCCCCGACCGCCGTGCCGGACCCCGAGCCGCAGGCGCCGGCGGGCCCCGGCCCCGCCGGGCTGGACCCCGAGGTCGTGGCGCGGCTGGCTGCCGCCGCCCGTGACGGAGGACGGCTGGCCGACGCCGGTGCCGTACGGACCCTGGCCGCCGCTCCGGAGCCCGACGGGTGCCCGCTGGGCCTGGACGCGCCCGCCGGCGACGGCCGGGCCGCCCTGACCGGGGTCGACGCCAGCGCCCTCGAACTGCACGGCACCTGGGCCGACCAGGGCGAGGCCGCCGCTCAGCGGCAGCCCCGCAAGAGCGCCCGCGCGCTCGGCGACGGGACGGCCGTACGGCTCGCCCTGCTCGACCTGGCCATGCCGCGCGACATCGACGCGGCCGTCCACCGGGTTCCCGGCGTACGGCTCGTCGACATCGAAAGCCTCGCCGAGACCTCCGCCGACGCCCCGATGGCCGCGGACGTCGACGCCGTGCGCGCGATAGTGGCCGCGGAAGTGGCCGCCTTCGGGGCGGCGCAGCGGGCCGCGCACATCACGCCCACCGTCGTCGCCCTGCGCGCCATGGCGGCCGAGGTCGTGGCCATGGAAGTGGCCCGGCTCGACGGACGGGTCCCCGACCTCGACGACCGGCAGCGGGCCGAGGTCACCCAGACCGTGCGCCGTGTCGTCGACAAGCTCCTCCACGCGCCGACCGTGCGCGTCAAGCAGCTCGCGAGCGAGCCCGGCGGCGCCGGGTACGCCGAGGCGCTGCGCGAACTCTTCGACCTCGACCCGCAGACGGTGGCATCCGTCAGCCGGGCAGACGCGGCCGATCCGATGAACGACGACGACCCAGGACGGGCATCATGAACACACGTCCCGACCAGCCGCTGCGGCTCGGTACGCGGCGGAGCAAGCTGGCCATGTCGCAGTCGGGCCACGTCGCCGACGCGGTCCGCGCGGTCACCGGGCGGACCGTGGAGCTCGTGGAGATCACGACCTACGGCGACGTGTCGCGCGAGCACCTCGCGCAGATCGGCGGCACCGGGGTCTTCGTCACCGCGCTGCGCGACGCGCTGGTGCGCGGCGAGGTCGACTTCGCCGTGCACTCGCTGAAGGACCTGCCGACCGCGCAGCCCGACGACCTGGTGATCGCGGCGATGCCGCAGCGCCAGGACGCCCGGGACGCGCTCGTCGCCCGCGACGGCCTGACCTTCGAGCAGCTGCCCGACGGCGCCCGGATCGGCACCGGTTCGCCGCGCCGGACGGCCCAGCTGAACCACCTGGCGCTGTCGCTGGGCAAGCGCATCGAGACCGTGCCGATCCGCGGCAACGTGGACACCCGCATCGGGTTCGTGCGCGCCGGCGAGCTCGACGCCGTGGTGCTGGCCGCCGCCGGACTGAACCGGATCGGCCGCGGCGACGAGGCCACCGAGCTGATGCCGGTCGACGGCATGCTGCCCGCGCCCGGCCAGGGAGCCCTGGCCGTGGAGTGCCTCGCGTCCGACGCGGACCTGATCGCGGCGCTCGGCGAGCTCGACGACCCGTACACGCGGGCCGCGGTCACCGCCGAACGTTCCCTGCTCGCCCGGCTGGAAGCCGGCTGCAGCGCCCCCGTCGGGGCGTTCGCCGACCTTCCCCCACTCTCGGCTCCGCTCGAGTGGGGGGACCCCCTCGCCGACGGTCAGACTGTCCATGAAATGCGCCTGCGCGGCGTCGTCGGAACCCTCGACGGCTCGACGCTGGTGCAGCTGTCCACCACCGGACCCGTGCCCCAGTCGTACGACGAGGCCATGGCGCTCGGCCGCGAACTCGCGGACGAGATGCTGGCCAAGGGCGCGGCCGGTCTGATGGGGGAGCGAGCGTGAGCCCCACACGTCCCACCACCTCCGCTTTTGCGGGCATCGCCGCCCACGGACACGTCACCTTCCTCGGTGCCGGCCCCGGCGACCCGGGTCTGCTGACGCTGCGCGCCGTCGAGGCGCTGGCCGCCGCGGACGTGCTGATCGCGGAGCCCGATGTGCTCGATGTCGTGCGCGCGCATGCGCGCGTCAACGTCGACACGCCACAGCTGACGGTAGCTGACGAGAAGTCAGCAGCCGCCGGGGTCCCGGTGATCCGGGACGCGGCCAATCTTGTCATGGAGGCCGCACGCTCCGGCAGGCGGGTCGTGCGAGCCGTCACCGGTGACCCCGGGCTCGACGGCAACACGGCCGAGGAGATGCTCGTCTGCGCCTCCGAGGGCATCCCCTTCGAGGTCGTGCCCGGCATTCCGACGGCCGTGGGCGTGCCCGCGTACGCCGGTGTGCCGCTGCGGGAGCGGGGCGACGGCAACGGTGTGCGCTTCGTGGACGCCCGGACCGCCTCGGCGCGCTGCTGGACCGAGGCGGGAGCGAGCGACGGCATACTCGTCGTCTCCTCGACCCTGGAGACCGTGGCGGCGGCCGCCGCCGAGCTGGTGGGCGCCGGGCGCAAGCCCGACACCCCGCTGACGGTGACCGTCGCCGGTACGACCACGCGGCAGCGCACCTGGTGCGCGACGCTGGGCACGATCGCGCAGGTGTTCAAGCAGGGCAAGGTGCTGCCGTCGCCCGAGGGCGCCCGGCCGGTCATAGCCGTGGTCGGTGAGCACGGCGCCGCCGCGCGCCGCGACGAGCTGGCCTGGTTCGAGTCGAAGCCGCTGTTCGGCTGGCGGGTGCTCGTACCGCGCACCAAGGAGCAGGCCGCCTCGCTCTCCGACCAGCTGCGTTCCTACGGAGCGGTGCCGCACGAGGTGCCGACCATCGCCGTGGAACCGCCGCGGACCCCGCAGCAGATGGAGCGGGCCGTGAAGGGCCTGGTCACGGGTCGCTACGAGTGGATCGCCTTCACCTCGGTCAACGCCGTGAAGGCGGTGCGGGAGAAGTTCGAGGAGTACGGGCTCGACGCGCGGGCCTTCGCGGGCATCAAGGTCGCCGCGGTGGGCGAGCAGACCGCCGCCTCGCTCGTGGAGTTCGGCGTGAAGCCGGACCTGGTGCCGAGCGGCGAGCAGTCCGCGGCCGGGCTGCTGGAGGACTGGCCGCCGTACGACCCGGTCTTCGACCCGATCGACCGGGTGTTCCTGCCGCGGGCCGACATCGCGACCGAGACGCTGGTCGCCGGGCTGATCGAGCTGGGCTGGGAGGTCGACGACGTCACGGCCTACCGGACCGTGCGCGCGTCGCCGCCGCCGGCGGACACGCGCGAGGCGATCAAGGGCGGCGGTTTCGACGCCGTGCTGTTCACGTCGTCCTCCACCGTCCGCAACCTGGTCGGCATCGCGGGCAAGCCGCACAACGTGACCGTCATCGCGTGTATCGGGCCGGCGACGGCCAAGACCGCGGAGGAGCACGGGCTGCGCGTGGACGTGCTGTCGCCGGAGCCGTCGGTGTCGAAGCTGGCGGAGGCCCTCGCCGAGTACGGCGCGGCGCGCCGCGAGGCGGCCAAGGAGGCCGGCGAGACGGTGTTCCGGCCGAGCGAGCGGCGGCCGGGGGCGCGCAGGCGCCGTACGACCTGACCGGTCGGGAGCAGTGACGGGGGGCCCGGACGCGCCGCGCGTCCGGGCCCTTCGCGGTGCGGGGACGGGGCCGGGAGGGGCTGGGCAGGCCGGGGCGGGGACCGAGGCGGCCGGGGCGGGGACCGGGCCGGCTGGGGCGGGGTGTGCTCGGGCCCTACGCTGGGCGCGACTGTTCTCGATGCTCGAAGAGGCGACTGACAATGAGCGCGTACGGATCCTTCCCCGGCTCCCGGCCCCGCCGGCTGCGCACCACCCCGGCGATGCGGCGGATGGTCGCGGAGAACCGGCTGCACCCCTCGGACCTGATCCTGCCGGCGTTCGTGCGGGAGGGCATCAGCGAGCCCCTGGCGATCTCGGCGATGCCGGGCGTGGTCCAGCACACGCGGGACACGCTGCGCAAGGCGGCCGCGGAGGCGGTCGCGGCGGGCGTCTCGGGGATCATGCTGTTCGGGGTCCCGGCGGACGAGAACAAGGACGCGCGGGGCACGGCGGGCACCGAGCCGGACGGGATCCTGCAGCTCGCGATCCGCGACGTGCGGTCCGAGGTCGGCGACGACCTGGTGATCATGTCGGACCTGTGCCTGGACGAGTACACCGACCACGGGCACTGCGGGGTCCTGGACGAGCACGGGCGCGTCGACAACGACGCGACGCTGGAGCGGTACGCGGAGATGGCGCAGGTCCAGGCCGACGCGGGCGTCCACATGGTGGGGCCGAGCGGGATGATGGACGGCCAGGTCGGGGTGGTCCGCGACGCGCTGGACGAGACGGGCCACGAGGACGTGTCGATCCTGGCGTACACGGCGAAGTACTCGTCCGCCTTCTACGGGCCGTTCCGCGAGGCGGTGGGCTCCTCGCTCCAGGGTGACCGCAAGACCTACCAGCAGGACCCGGCGAACGCGCGGGAGTCCCTGCGGGAGCTGGCGCTGGACCTGGAGGAGGGCGCCGACATGGTGATGGTCAAGCCCGCCGGGCCCTACCTGGACATCCTGTACCGGGTGGCGCAGGCGGTGGACGTGCCGGTGTCGGCCTACCAGATCAGCGGAGAGTTCGCGATGGTCGAGGCGGCGGCGGAGAAGGGCTGGATCGAGCGCGAGCGGGCCATCCTGGAGACCCTGCTCGGCATCAAGCGGGCGGGCGCGGACACGATCCTGACGTACTGGGCGACCGAGGTGGCGGGCTGGCTCCGCGAGGCGCGCTGAGCGGGCGCCCTCACCACCGCCCGGCCCGCTCGCGGGGCGCGGTGGCGGGGCGCACGCTGGGGGGAGGGCGAGCCCCTGGAGGTGGTGCACCGTGTCCACACTCGTCGGTTGGCACGTGGAGCTCGAATTCACCGAGGAGGGCGACCGCACGGGTGCGGCGGCCCTGGTCAGGCTCGGGGACGGCTCCGAGATGAGGGCGCGCGGCTACGCCATGCGCCATCCTTCCGACCCGGAGCAGCTGAGGGTCGGGGAGGAGATCGCGGGTGCCCGTGCGCTCATGGACCTCGCGTCGCAGATGCTGCAGAAGGCCCACACCGAGATCGATCAGGCGACCGGGCGGCATTCTCATCCGCTGAACCGCTGAACCGCTGAACCGCTGAACCGCTGAACCGCTGAACCGGCGGCCGGCTCCCACCCCCGTGGGGAGCCGGCCCGCGGTTCAGCGGGTGCGGCGGGCGAACAGGGCCGCGGAGAGCGCCACGGCCACGGCCGTGACGCGGCTGCTGGACTCCGACGCGTTCACGGGCTCCGGCGAGCCGGACTTCCAGTTCCGCCACGGCCTGGACCGCGTCCTGGACGGCCTGGCGACCCGGATCAACGGGTCCCCGCCGTCCACTCCGTGAGGGCCGCCCGGGCGCCGGGAGCGAGGTCCAGGACGGGCCCGCCGCTCACCTTGCTGTCCCGGACGTGGACGGTTTGCGCGCAGCGGGCCACCTCGACGCAGACGTCGCCCTCTTCGCCGCTCGTAGGCGGCCGCGCGTCGGGGGTGGCTGACAACTGTCGCTGATCACAGGGTGATTGGGGGGCGTTGACTTAGGGTGTCGGTCATACAAGCTGCTTGGGAGGCATGCTGTGCCATCTCGATGGGCCCGATCCGCGGCCGTCAAGGAGACCGGCTCCCGGACCGGGGACCTGGCGACCGCGGGACCTGTGGAGGCGGTCGAGGGGGCCGGGGAGTCCGTCGGCATGTCCCGGCGCCGGGCCTGGGTGGCGGCCGTGGCGGTGGGCGCGGTGCTGCTCTCCGGGGCCGGGGTGGCCGCCTCGCAGGTGATCAAGTCGCCGGCGCAGACCGCGGCGGAGGCCGGGCCGCCGCCCCTGGACGTCCTGGTCGCCCGGGTCGAGAAGCGCGTCCTGCGGGACACCGTCATCGTGCGCGGCACGGTCACCTCGGCCCAGTCGGTCCAGGTCACCCCGACGGTCGCGGGCGGGGAGGGTGCCGCCGCCCCCGTGGTCACCAAGGTCGCCGTACGCCAGGGCGACCGGGTCGACGCGGGCAAGGTGCTCCTGGAGGTGTCCGGGCGGCCGGTCTTCGCGCTGCCCGGCGGCCTGCCGGTGTACCGGGACCTGAAGCCGGGGGCCACCGGCGACGACGTGAAGCAGGTGCAGAAGGCCCTGTCCGGGCTCGGGCACGGCACCGGCCCGGACCGGGCGGGCACGTTCGGCGTCGGTACGAAGGCGGCGCTCAGCTCCTTCTACCGCTCGATCGGCTACGACCCGCTGCCCGCCGTCGCCGACCGCGGCGAGGCGGTCAGGGCCGCCGAGGACGCGGTCACCTCCGGCGAACGCTCCCTGGAGGACGCCCGGTCCGCCCGCGCCGCCGAAGCCGCGGGCACGGCGGCCCCCGCGGGCCCCGGTACCGCGCCGCCCGGCCCGGGCGGCAAGGGCTCCGGGGGCACCAAGGCCGCCGGCCAGGAGGCCGCGCGGGTGGTGAACCGCGCCGCGGAGGACCTGCGCAAGGCCCGGGAACGCCTCACCGAGGCCCGCGCGGCGGCGGGGCCGATGCTCCCGGCCGGCGAGGTCGTCTTCCTGGAGTCGTTTCCCGCGCGGGCCGACTCGGTCGCCGTCCGCCCGGGGTCCCCCGTCAGCGGTACCGCGCTGTCGCTGTCCGCGGGCGCGCTGGTCGTGCGCGGACAGCTCCAGGAGCACCAGAAGGGCCTGGTGCGCGCCGGCCGGAAGGTCGAGATCCTCTCCGAGGTCAGCGGGCTCACGGCGGCGGCCGAGGTCCTGTCGGTCGCGGACACCCCGCAGTCCGCCCGGCCCGCCGCGCCGAACGGCGGGGCCACCGGCGGCCAGGGGCAGGGCCAGCAGGCCCCCGCCCCGGGCGGGCCCGCCGGGTACGAGATGCTCGTACGCCCGCTCGCGCCGCTCGACACCACGCTCGTGGGCCAGGACGTACGGCTGACCGTGGAGGCCGCGGCCACCGACGGCGACGCGCTCGTCGTCCCGGTCTCCGCGGTCTCCGCCGGAGCCGACGGCCGCACCACCGTCACCGTGGTGGACGGTACGGGCACCCAGCGCCGCGTCGAGGTCCGGCCCGGCACCACCGGCGACGGCTACGTCGAGGTCCGGCCCACCGGCGACGGCGCCCTCGCCGCCGGGGACTCGGTGGTCACCGGCGTCAGCCCGGGCGCCGCGGGCAAGCAGAACGGCAAGCAGAACGGCAAGCAGAGCACCAAGCAGAGCACCAAGCAGAACAGCGGCACGGGCGGTGGCGGGTCATGAGTGCGGCCGTGCTCCGGTCCGCTCCCCAACTCCCGCCCCCAGTCATCGAGTTCCGGCAGGCGGGCCTGACCTACCCGGGGCCGCCGCCGGTACCCGCCCTCACCGCGTGCGACCTCGCCATCCGGCACGGCGAGTTCGTCACCGTCGTCGGCCCCTCGGGCTCAGGCAAGTCGACGTTCCTCAACATCGTCGGCCTGCTCGACGCCCCCACCGAGGGCCGCTACCTCCTCGACGGCATCGACACCGGCTCCCTCGGCGACCACGACCGGACGGCCCTGCGCGGCCGCCGCATCGGATTCGTCTTCCAGTCCTTCCACCTCCTGCCCCACCGCTCGGCCCTGGAGAACGTCGCCCTCGCCATGCTCTACAACGGGGTGCCCCGCAAGGAGCGTCCCGCCCGCGCCCGCGAGGCGCTCGTACGCGTCGGACTCGGGCACCGGCTCGCCGCGGTCCCCTCCCGGCTGTCCGGAGGCGAACGCCAGCGGGTGGCCATCGCCCGGGCCCTGGTCGCCCGGCCGTCGCTGCTGCTCTGCGACGAACCCACCGGAAACCTCGACTCCGCCAACGCCGACACCGTCCTGGCCCTGCTGGACGAACTCCACACCGACGGGATGACCGTGCTCGTCATCACCCACGACCAGGAGGTCGCCGCGCACGGCGGCCGGACCGTCGCCATCCGCGACGGCGTACTGCGTGAGCAGGCACCCGCGTGAGGCCGCGCCGGTCCCGGACGGCGGCGGTACCGATCGAGCCCTCCCGCTTCGCCGTCCGCGACACCCTCTCCGAGTCCCTCGCCGGAATCCTCCAGCGCCCGGCCCGCTCGGCGCTGACCGCCCTCGGGACGGTGCTCGGCGTCGGCACCTTCGTCGCCGTCCTCGGCCTGACGGCCACCACCTCGTCCCAGATCGACAGCCGCTTCAACCTGCTCACCGCCACCGAGGTGACCGTCGAGGACACGGCCCGCGAGCAGAACCCGTTCGCCGGACCCGGATTCCCGGCGGACGCCGACCTCCGCGTCGAACGCCTGGGCGGGGTCCGGCACGCGGGCGTCTTCTACACGGTCCGCCTCGACCCGGCCACCGACGGCGTACGCGCCGCACCCGTCGGCGGCGCCCCGGGCGGGGGCGAGCGCACCGACGTCGTCGCCGCCTCACCGGGCGCGCTGCGCGCCGCCGTCCCCCGGCTGTCCCAGGGCCGCCTCTACGACGAGTACCACTCCGGCACCAGGCAGCGCGTGGCCGTCCTCGGCTCGGGCACCGCCGCCCGCCTCGGCATCACCACGCTGGACACCCGCCCGGCCGTCTTCATCGGCGCCGAGCCGTTCACCGTGATCGGGATCATCGAGGACGTGGAGCGCAAGGCCGAGCTCCTCCTGTCGGTCGCGGTGCCGCGCACCACCGCCGAGGAGATCTGGGGCGTGCCCGAGGGCGGCGGCACGACCATGCTCGTCGCGACCGAGGTGGGCGCCGCCCGGCAGGTGGCCCACCTCGCCCCGACCGCGCTGCGGCCCGACCACCCCGAGTACCTGAAGGCCGTACCGCCGCCCGATCCGCGCACCCTGCGCTCCGGGGTCACCTCCGACCTGGAGCAGCTCTTCCTGATCCTGGCGGGGATCTGCCTGGTCATCGGCGCCGTCGGCATCGCCAACACCACCCTGGTCGCGGTCCTGGAGCGGACGGGCGAGATCGGGCTGCGGCGGGCGCTGGGGGCGCGGGGGCGCCACATCACCACCCAGTTCCTCGCGGAGTCGGGTGCCCTGGGGGCGCTGGGCGGGCTCGTCGGCACGTCCCTGGGCACGCTCACCGTGGTGGGCGTCGCCGTGGTCCGCGACTGGACCCCGGTCGTGCACCCCGCCACCGTGGCGACGGCGCCCCTGCTGGGCCTGGTGACCGGGCTCCTGGCCGGCCTGTACCCCGCTTGGCGCGCCGCCCGCATCCAGCCGGCGGAGGCCCTGCGGCGCTGAGCCGGCCGCGACCCCGCACGGGCTCCGGCAGCCGCACGGGCTCCGGCAGCCGTACGGCCCCGGCAGGAGCTGCCGGGGCCGTACGTTCCGCGCGGGTCATGCTGGTCGTGCGGCGGGCGTCAGAGCTTCTCGGGGGTGCGGATGCCGAGGAGGGACATGCCGGTGGAGAGGGTGCGGGCCGTCAGGTCGCACAGGAACAGGCGGTTCTCGCCGACGACGAGCTCCGGCTCCGGCTTGATGACGGGGCACTCGGTGTAGAACGTCGTGAACAGCGAGGACAGCTGGTAGAGGTACGCGGTCACCTTGTGCGGCGCGTGGTCGGCGGCCGCCTCGGCGAGCAGCTCGCCGAACTGGTCCAGGTGCAGGCCCAGCGCCCGCTCGGCCGGGGCCAGCTCCAGCTCCGGGTGGGCGGCGGGGGAACGGTCGCCCGCCTTGCGCAGGATGGACCGGATGCGGGCGTACGCGTACTGGAGGTAGACCGAGGTGTCGCCGTTCAGCGAGACCATCTGGTCCAGGTCGAACTTGTAGTCGCGGGCGGCGGACGTCGACAGGTCGGCGTACTTGACCGCGCCGATGCCCACGTAACGGCCGTTCTCGACGATCTCCTCCTCGGTCAGGCCGACCTTCTCGGCCTTCTCGCGGACGACGGCCGTCGCCCGCTCGACGGCCTCGTCGAGCAGGTCCACCAGCCGCACCGTCTCGCCCTCACGGGTCTTGAACGGCTTGCCGTCCTTGCCGAGGACGGTGCCGAAGGCCAGCTGGACGGCCTTGACCTCGTCGTTCAGCCAGCCGGCGCGGCGGGCGGTCTCGAAGACCATCTTGAAGTGGAGGGACTGGCGGGCGTCGACCACGTAGATGAGCGTGGACGCCTTCAGCGAGCCGACGCGGTCGCGGATCGCGGAGAGGTCGGTCGCGGCGTAGCCGAAGCCGCCGTCGGACTTCTGGACGATCAGCGGGGTCGGATTGCCGTCCGGGCCCTTGACGTCGTCGAAGAACACGCAGAGCGCGCCGTTGGAGCGGACGGCGACGCCCGACTCCTCCAGCAGCTTGCAGGTCTCCACGAGCATGTCGTTGTAGCCGGACTCGCCGACCACGTCGGGGTCCTGGATGTCCATGTCCAGCTTGTGGAAGACGGAGTAGAAGTAGATCTTCGACTCGTCGACGAACCGCTGCCACAGCGCGAGGGTCTGCGGCTCGCCGGCCTGGAGGTCGACCACGCGGGCCCGGGCCCGGGTCTTGAACTCCTCGTCGGAGTCGAAGAGCACGCGCGACGCCTTGTAGAGGCGGTTCAGGTTGGACATGGCCTCCTCGCCGGAGACCTCCGCGTCCGTCTTGTGGTCCAGCTCGTGCGGGTGCTCCAGCAGGTACTGGATGAGCATGCCGAACTGGGTGCCCCAGTCGCCGATGTGGTGGCGGCGCACCACCTTCTCGCCCGTGAACTCCAGGATCTCCACCATCGCGGCGCCGATCACGGCGGACCGCAGGTGGCCGACGTGCATCTCCTTCGCGACGTTCGGCTGGGCGTAGTCGATCACCGTCGTGCCCGGGTTCTCGGCGAGCGGGACGCCGAGGCGGTCGTCGAGGGCGCGCGCGGCGAGGGTCTCGACGATCGCCCGGTCGGTGACCGTGATGTTGAGGAAGCCGGGACCGGAGACCTCGATCTCCCGGATCAGGTCACCGGTGGGGATGGCCTCGACCACGGTCGTGGCGAGTTCGCGCGGGTTGGCCTTGGCCTTCTTCGCGAGCGCCAGGATGCCGTTGGCCTGGAAGTCGGCCCGGTCGCTTCGTCGCAGCAGCGGATCGGCGGCACCGGCCTCCGGCAGGGCGGAGGTGAGGGCGTCCGCGACGCGCTGTTCGACGGAAGAAGCGAGGGAAGGGACCGAGGCCATGAGCTGCCGTTCCTGTGAGGTGGTGCCGGTGGGTGCACTTGGGTGTTCCGACAAGTGCCGAGTATCCCACGGGGCCGCTGCCGGTTCTTCTGGATATGGGGCCGGGGAGCAACCCCGGAGCGGCCCGATCCGTCTGGGAGAATGGCTGAAGCCAGCATTCGAGTAGAAGGACGTGTCGTGGCTCAGAGCAGCACCGAGACCGACTGGGTCTCCCGTTTCGCGGACGAGGTCATCGCCGAGGCGGAGCGCCGAGCACCCGGCGCGGAGACATCGGGCGCTACCGCTCCGGTTCTCGTCGTAGCGTCCGGAATCTCGCCCTCCGGTCCGATCCACCTGGGCAACCTCCGCGAGGTCATGACCCCGCACCTGGTCGCGGACGAGATCCGCCGCCGGGGCATCGAGGTCAGGCACCTGATCTCGTGGGACGACTACGACCGCTTCCGCAAGGTGCCGGCCGGCGTCCCGGGCGTCGACGACTCGTGGGGCCAGTACATCGGCCGCCCGCTGACCTCCGTCCCCGCCCCGGCCGGATCCCCGTACGCCAGCTGGGCCGAGCACTTCAAGGCCGCCCTGATCGGCGCCCTGGACGAGCTGGGCGTCGTGTACGACCCGATCAGCCAGACAGAGCAGTACACCTCCGGCGCGTACCGCGAGCAGGTGCTGCACGCCATGAAGCACCGCGGCGACATCGACGCCGTCCTCGGCCAGTACCGCACCAAGCAGAAGCCGGGCGGCAAGAAGCCCCAGCAGAAGCCGGCCGACGAGGCCGAGCTGGAGGCCGCCGAGGGCTCCGGCGCGGCCGCCGAGGACGACGGCAGCACCGGCGAGGGCGGGTACTTCCCGTACAAGCCGTACTGCGGCGCGTGCGGCAAGGACTTCACCAAGGTCACCTCGTACGACGACGAGACGACCGAGATGACCTACGTCTGCACCGAGGACCAGTTCACCGAGACGGTCAAGCTCAGCGAGTTCGACCGCGGCAAGCTCGTCTGGAAGGTCGACTGGCCGATGCGCTGGGCCTACGAGGGCGTGGTCTTCGAGCCGTCCGGCGTCGACCACTCCTCGCCCGGCTCGTCCTTCCAGGTCGGCGGCCAGATCGTGCACATCTTCGGCGGCGAGCAGCCGATCGGACCGATGTACGCGTTCGTCGGCATCAGCGGCATGGCGAAGATGTCCTCCAGCAAGGGCGGGGTCCCGACCCCGGCCGACGCGCTGAAGATCATGGAGCCGCAGCTGCTGCGCTGGCTGTACGCGCGCCGCCGCCCGAACCAGTCCTTCAAGATCGCCTTCGACCAGGAGATCCAGCGGCTGTACGACGAGTGGGACAAGCTGGAGGCCAAGGTCGCCGACGGCACCGTGCTGCCCGCCGACGCCGCCGCGCACACCCGCGCCGTGCGCACCGCGGAAGCCGAACTCCCGCGTACCCCGCGGCCGCTGCCGTACCGGACCCTCGCGTCCGTCGTCGACGTCACCGCCGGACACGACGAGCAGACCCTGCGCATCCTCACCGACCTGGACCCGGCGCAGCCGCTGACCTCCCTCGACGAGGTACGGCCGCGCCTGGACCGCGCCGAGAACTGGATCACCACCCAGGTCCCGGCCGACCAGCGGACCCTGGTGCGCGAGGAGCCCGACGCGGAGCTGCTGGCGTCGCTGGACGACGAGGGCCGTGAGTCACTGCGGCTGCTGCTGGAGGGACTCGACGCGCACTGGTCGCTCGACGGGCTCAGCACGCTCGTCTACGGCGTGCCGAAGGTCATGGCCGGGCTGGAGCCCGACGCCAAGCCGACCCCGGAGCTCAAGGTCGCGCAGCGGACCTTCTTCGCCCTGCTCTACCGGCTCCTCGTGACCCGCGAGACCGGGCCGCGCCTGCCCACGCTGCTGCTGGCGGTGGGCGCCGACCGGGTGCGCAGGCTGCTGGCGGTCTGACGCGCTCCGGCACGGTCTGACCCCGTCGGTCCGGCCGTGTGGCCGGCCCGACGGCCCGTGTCATCGTCATGCGGAGGGGCCCGCCCCCCCCCGGGGGGGGGGGCCCCCCCCCGGGGCGGGCCGGCCGGGGCCCCCCGCGGGGGGGGGGGGGCCACGAC
>NZ_JBEOXU010000090.1:0-26041 GCF_040296725.1 Streptomyces sp. NPDC002044 | reverse complement strand
GCCTCGCCGGCGTTTGAGGTGCGGGTTCGGGGCGGAGCCCCGGGATACCCGCCACCCACCCGCACCCCAGGGGACGGAGGGGGCCACATCCAGCCCCGCCGGCGTGAGGCGCAGCGCGCCCGCGGCCACGTTGGCGGCGAGGTGGTCCGGGTCGCCGGTGCCGGGGATCGCCAGTACGTGCGGCCCGCGCGCGAGCGTCCAGGCCAGCCGGACCTGGGCCGGGCTCGCCCCGTGGGCGCGGGCGACGGCGAGCACCTCGGCGCTGTCGGTTCCGCCCGCGCCCGCCGTACGGCCCGAGCCGGCGATCGAGTAGAACGGGACGAAGGCGATGCCCTGCTCGCCGCAGCGGTCGACGAACGCGTCCTGCTCGGCGGTCGCGCCGATGCCGTACTGGTTCTGCACGCACACCACGGGCGCGATGGCGAGGGCCTCGGCCAGGTGGACGGGCCGCACGTTGGAGATGCCGAGGTGGCGGATGAGGCCCGCCTCGCGGAGATCGGCCAGGGCGCCGAAGCGCTCGGAGATCGAGCCGGTGCCCACGATGCGCAGGTTCACCACGTCGAGGTGGTCGCGCCCCAGCTGGCGCAGGTTCTCCTCCACCTGGCCGCGCAGCCGCCGTGGGGTGGCGTGGTCGAGCCACTCGCCCGAGGGGTAGCGGCCCGGTCCGACCTTCGTGGTGATGACGAGGTCGTCCGGGTAGGGGGCCAGTGCCCGGTTGATCAGTTCGTTGGCGGAGCGCAGCGGGGAGAAGTAGAAGGCGGCGGTGTCGATGTGGTTCACGCCGAGCTCGACCGCCCGGCGCAGTACGGCTGTCGCCCGCCCCCGGTCGCGGTCGTGGCCGCGGGCGGCGGCCCCCTCCGCGAACGCCTCGCCGGTCTGGGCGAGGCGCATCGCACCGAAGCCGAGCCGGTTGACCCGGAGGTCGCCCAGCTGCCAGGTACCCGCCGATGATGCCGTGATGATCTCTGAGGTCATGGCCGAATGATCGGCACGCGGCGGTGGGGGCGGCCATCTATTAAGACCTGGCTGAATGCGGGGCCGCCGGGAACCGCGGGACCGGCGACTCGGGGCCGGGTCAGGACGCCGTGCCGCTCGTACCCCCTGCCTCGCCGGAACCGGGCCGTCCGGACGCACCCGGGCCGCCGGCGCCGGGAGCGTCCGGCCGGAGGAACACGTGGTCCTCGTAGCACCAGGCCCATTCCTCACCGGGCTCGGCCGAGCGGGCGACCGCGTGGCCGGTGCGCTCGGCGTGGGACCAGGCGTGCTTGCCGCGGGAGCTGTCGCAGCAGCCGGTGTGTCCACAGGTCAGGCAGGTGCGCAGATGGACCCACCGCTGTCCCGCGGCCAGGCACTGCGCACAGCCCGGGGGCCGGGCCCCGCTGCTCCCGGGCCCCGCCTGGTCCAGGTGGGCGCACTGTCCGCCCTCGGGCCTTCCCGCGTCGTACGCCACCGTCCAGCGCTGCATTCGATCTCCTTCGTGACCGCAGTATCCTTCCCCGGGAAGTGTGCCGAAGGGTCCGCCGGGACGGGGTGGCCGGGATGGGGTGGGCGTCCTGATCGAGCTGGGGTTCTCGGCGGGTGACCTGGCGCAGATGCGGTTCGCCGTCTCGCCGATGTGGGAGGTCGTGGCCGGCTTCCGGCTGCTCGTACGGTCGGGTACCGCGCATCCCGTGCACCGTCCGTGGGCCGTACAGGTGGCGCCGCGGGTGGCGGCCGCCGGACTGGACCGGGGCTGGCTCGCCGAGCTGATCCCGGCCTCGGGCTACCTTCCGCACTTCCTCAACCCGGCCCCCGCCGGACCGGCCCCCGCCCTCGCGGACGAACTGTCCGCCCTGCGCGCCGCCCCCGCCGACGTGGTGCGCCGCGAACTCGACCACCTCCGGTACCACCAGGGCGGCCGGGGCACCCGGCTGCGGGCCCTGTACGCCGACCCGCCGGCCCGGCTGGACCGGGTCGCGGAGGAGATCGAGACCTACTGGGAACTGGCCCTCGCCCCGTACTGGGCACGGATCAGGGCCGTGCTCGACGCCGACGTCTTCCACCGGGCCCGTCAGGTGGCCGAGCACGGCGCGGGGCACGTCTTCAACAGCCTGCACACCGCGCTGAGCTGGGAGGGCAACGCGCTGCGACTGGTCCACCGTACGCGCCCGTTGTCCCGGAAGACGGCGGGCGCGGGACTGCTGCTGAGTCCCTCGGTCTTCCTCGGGCCGGGCCTGCTGACCCGGATGACGCCACCGGATCCGCCGCAACTGGCCTATCCGGCCAGGGGGTCGGGCTCGCTGTGGGAGTCCCGGCCGGTCACCGCGAGCGCGGCCGTCGCCGCGGTCCTCGGCCGCTCGCGGACCCTGCTGCTGACCGAACTGGAGAGCCCGGCCTCCACCACGGAGCTGGCGGGCCGTACGGGGATCTCCGCGCCGGGCGTGTCCCAGCACCTGACGGCGCTGCGCGGCGCGGGCCTGGTCACCGCCCACCGGGCGGGCCGTTCGGTGCTGTACGCCCGTACCGCCGTCGCGGAATCCCTCCTCACCGCCCCCTCCTCCTGAGCCGCCGGCGGGCGGGACGGCACCCCCGTAGTTGAACGCGTTCAGGCGGTCTGTCAGGATGCGTGCGACCACCCGAGGGGTGGCAGGACGAAAGGACCCGCCATGACCAGCTCGCTTCTCAGGCCGCGCGGCCGTACGCGTACGCGCCCGGCCGACGGGGGAGCGGCGGCGGCAGGCAGCTGCGCGCCGACGCGGATACTCGACTGGCGGGACTCCCGGGTCGGCACGCTGCTCCGCGATCTCGGCGTGCACGCGCCCGGCGGCGCCCCGGCCGCGGACGCCGCCGCCGGCCCCGCCCGGCAACTGGAGGAGCTGCGCCGGGCCCACCGCTGGATCTCCACCGCCGTACGCCCGGTGTACTCGGTCCAGGACGAGCGCCCCGTCTCGGAGGTGCTGCGCCGGGGCCGCGGTTCGTGCAGCCAGCGGCTGGCCGTACTGGAGTCGGTCGCGCGGGCTTCCGGGGTGCCCACGCGAGTGCGCGGCCTGCTGGTGGACGGGGCGTTCTGGTATCCGCGGTTCCCCCGCCTGCGGCCGTTCGTACCGGACCAGGTGCTGCTGGCGTGGCCGGAGTTCCGCATCGACGGGCTGTCGCCCGCCGACCACCCCACCGCCCCCTGGCTGACCACCTCGGAGCTCTTCGGGGACCTGCACGCGCTGAGCGCGGCCTCCGGCGGCGGCTTCACCAACGCCGGCCCGGAGACCCTCTTCGAGGCCCTGTCCCGCACGGCCATCGACTGGGACGGAACCACCGCCTGCCCGGCCCGCGGATCCGGGGCCGCGTGCGACCTCTCGGCCCACGTCCTGGCCGACCTCGGTCACTTCGACGCGCGCGACGAGCTCTTCGCCCGGCACGGCCAGACCCTCTGCCGGACGGCCCGCCTGGTGGCCGAACCCTTCCTGGGCCGACGCGCGGCCGGCGCGTAGCCGACGGCCCGGACCCGCCACCGCGGGACGCGGCTCCGGAGCCGGGGGCCGGCGGAGCCACCGGGCGACACGTGATCAATTACGGTAGGACGGCGGGCCCGGACCGGGGCCCCGGCCGGGGGCGGCGCTCCGGGCACCAGGACCACTTGGGGGGAAGCGGTGGCCGTAACGGCTTCGCACGTACAACGGGCCCAGCCGCGCATATCCGAGCTCGACGCCCTGCGCGGCTTCGCACTCCTGGGCATCCTGCTGGTCAACGCCCTGATGATGGCAGGCCCGTACGCCCTGGGGAGCATCGACAACCCGGACGCCACCCTCGTCGACCGGACCGTCGAGGGGGTCGTCCAGACCTTCGTCGTCGGCAAGTTCTACCTCATGTTCTCGTTCCTCTTCGGCTACAGCTTCTCCCTCCAGCTGACCTCGGCCGACCGCGACGGCGAGCGGCCGGTGCCGCGTCTGCTGCGCCGTTCCCTCGGCCTGTTCGTGCTCGGAGCCCTGCACGCCGTCCTGCTGTTCAGCGGGGACATCCTCATGACGTACGCGGTGCTCGGCCTGATCCTGATCGCCGTGCGCGGCTGTTCGCCCCAGGCGGCGCTCCTGGCCGCGAAGATCGTGTACGGCTGCGTCGGCGGGCTCCTGCTCCTCGTGGGGCTGGCCTCCCTGTTCCTTTCGGCCGCGGAGGCCGCCGACCTCGACGCCGAGCTGGCCGCCGGTTTCCCCGACCTGATCGCCGGCTACCGCGGCGACGCCGCGGCCGTCGTACGGGCCAACCTCGACCAGCTCCCCGAAGCGCTGCTGGCCGTGCCGGTGATGGGCGGTCTCGTCGTCGCGGCCTTCCTGACCGGCCTGCGCTGCGGCAAGGTGCACTTCCTCGGGGACCGGGCGGACCACGGTGCCCGGCTGCGGCGCATCTGCCTGCTCGGCGTCGCCGCGGGACTGCCCGGCAGCCTGTTCATGGCCCTGGCCACCAGCGGTCCGCTCGGGCCCCGGTGGGCGGTGCTCGGCCAGATGGTGGGGACGGTCACGGCGCCCGCCCTCACGGCCGCGTACGTCTGCGGAATGCTCCTCCTCATGCGGACGGCGCGCGGCGCGCGGGTGATGGCCGTCCTCGCGCCCGCCGGCCGGATGGCCCTCACGAACTACCTGAGCCAGTCCCTGGTCATGGCCCTCGTCTTCACCGGCTATGGCCTCGCCCGGTACGGCCACCTCGGCCCGGCCGTCGTCGTCCTCGGGGCACTGGTCCTGTACGGCGCCCAACTCGCGCTCAGCGCCCGGTTGATGGCGCGATACCGGTACGGCCCGGTGGAGTGGCTGCTCCGGACGGTGACACTGGCGCGACTCCCCGGCGCCCCCGCCGGCGACCGCGGCCGGGCGGAGGACGCGCACTGACGCGCGGCCGCCGCCGGCGCCCCGGCCCGTACCGGTGGGGCGCCGGGGTGGCTGAGCCATCCAGATCCGCCGGGATGCGCGCACCGCGCCCGCCCGGCAGCCTTGCTGCATGCCCGACCGTACGCACGTCACCATCCACCCCCTGCTGGCCAAGGGCGGCCGTCCGGTCACCGTGCACGCCCACGGTGTCGACGAGCGGCTCGGCATCGCGTCCGGAGTCGGCGACGTCGTCGAGTTCCTCCGCCGCATCGGCCTGGAGGACGGTGCCGAACTGATCGCCCGCGAGGACCCGCGGATCAGCTGGATCGGCGGCGGCCCCACCGAATGGGCCTGACGGCGCGGCCCTGACCTCCGCCCCCTCACCTCCGCCCGCACCGGATACGGGCCGGGGGTGGGCGGCGGCGGGAGCGGTACGGGACCGGCTACCGGGCAGTAGCGGACGGCAGGCCGACCGCACCGGGGCTTTGCGCTGGTCAGAGCGAGGGTGGGTAACCGGGGCGGGCGCCCGGACGGCTGTGGCGCCGGTTCCGGGGGACGATGGAAGCCGGCCGTGCGCCGCGGCCCGCACCAGGCAGGTCCGGCTCCGGGCCGGAAGCCGGAAGGGAGTGCCCGTGATGGCTGAGACCGGCGGGTTCGAGCCCGGCGGCACCGGGCCCCCCGAAGCCGTCCGCGCCACGGAGGCCGTGGAGGCCCGGATCTCCCCGCCGAGCGGGCTGCTCGACGTACTGAACGTGGCCGCGATCGTCCTCGACTCGCAGGGCCGGATCGCCCTCTGGAGCCCCCAGGCCGAGCAGTTGTTCGGATGGTCCGCGCGCGAGGCCCTGGGCCGGCCCGCGGCCCAGCTGCTGGCCGCCCCCGAGCACCTGGACCTGGTACTGGAGCTCTTCGCCCGCGTCATGGGCGGCGCGGGGGACTGGGCCGGGGCGTTCCCGGTCCGGCACAAGGCGGGCGGAAGCCACCTGGTGGAGTTCCGCAACATGCGGCTCCTGGACGAACACGGGGACTTCTACGCCCTCGGCATCGCCACCGACCGGGCCCGGCTGCGCCACCTGGAGCGGGACCTCGCCCTCTCCGCCCGCCTCGTCGCGCAGTCCCCGATCGGCCTCGCGGTCCTGGACACGGACCTGCGCTACGTCCTGGTCAACCCGATGCTGGAGCGCATCAACGGACTGCCCGCCTCCCAGCACATCGGCCGCGGCGTGCGCGAGGCCCTGTCCTTCCTCGACGACGCCGGCGCGGTCGAGGCGGCGATGCGCCAGGTCCTGGCCACGGGCACCCCGCTGGTCGAACAGTTCACCGCGGGCCACACCCACGAGGACCAGCACCACGAACACGCCTGGTCGGTGTCGTACTACCGGCTGGAGGACGCGGGCGGGCGGGTCCTGGGCCTGGCCACCTCGATCGTCGACGTGACCCAGAGCCATCTGGCGGCCAAGGAGATCGCCCGCAGCCGCCGCCGCCTCGCGCAGATCGCGGACGCCACCGTCCGCATCGGCACCACCCTCGACCTCGACCAGACGGCCCGCGAGCTGGCCGACGTCGTCGTCCCCGACCTCGCGGACATCGCCGCCGTCGACATCCTCGACTCCGTCCTCGACGGCCGCCCCAGCCTGAAGTCCTCCGACCAGGAGCCCGCGGTGTTCCGGGCCCTGGCCGTGGCCGCCGCCTACCCCAGCGAGGCCGTGCGCGCCGCCGACCCCCCGGGCGACATCGCCCGCTACGAGGCGGACCGCCTCGTCACCCGGTCCGTGACGACCGGCCACCCGGTCCTCGTGGCCCACGTGCACGCCCGCGACATCTCCCGCATCGCCCGCGACGACGACGCCGCCGCCATGCTGACCCGGGCCGGACTGCGCTCCTACCTGGCCGTACCGCTCATCGCCCGCGGCGAGGTCCTCGGCGCCCTCGACCTCAAACGCACTCGCAACCCCCTGCCCTTCGACGACGACGACATCGTGCTCGCCGGCGAACTCGCCGCGCGGGCCGCCGTCTGCATCGACAACGCCCGCTGGTACCGCAACGCCCACCACACCGCACTCGCCCTGCAACGTCACCTCCTCCCGCACCACCCGCCCGACACGGCCGGTCTGGAAGTCGCCTACCGCTACCAGCCCGCCGCCGCCACGAGCGAGATCGGCGGCGACTGGTTCGACGCCATCCCCCAGGCCGGCGGTACCACCGCGCTCGTCGTCGGCGACGTCATGGGCAGCGGCATCAACGCCGCCGCCAGCATGGGCCAGCTCCGCACCGCCACCCGCACCCTCGCGGAACTGGGCCTGGACCCCACCCAGGTGCTGCGGCAGCTGGACCGCACCACCGCGGCCCTCGAAGAGACCATCGCCACCTGCGTCTACGCCGTGTACGACCCGCACCGCGCCGAGTGCCGCATCTCCGTCGCCGGGCACCTGCCGCCGGTCTTCCTCCGCCCCGGCGAGACTCCGCGCCTGCTCGAACTGCCCACCGGCGCCCCGCTGGGTGTCGGCGGCATCCCCTTCGAGGCCACCACCGTCAGCATGCGCCCCCAGGACCAGCTGGTCCTGTACACCGACGGACTGGTCGAGACCCGCGACCAGCCCATCGACGAACGGCTCGCCCTCCTCCTGGACCTCCTCGCCGACGCGGACCGGCCGCTGGAGGAGACCTGCGACCTGCTCCTCGAATCACTGCGCCGCCCGGACGACCACGACGACGTCGCCCTCGTCATCGCCCGGGCGAAGCCGTGGCCGCCCGGACGGGAGTGAGGGTCACCGGCCGCCCGCTCCCTGCGGTCCGGACGAGCCGCGGTCCTTACGGGGCCGGATCGGCCGTCCGCTCCCGGAGGTCGCGGGTGAAGCGGCGGCCCGGGCGGTCGTCCACCAGGAGTTCGCCCGCGGGGAGGAATCCCGTACGGGCCAGGACGGCGAGCGAACCGGTGTTGTCGAGGGTCGTGACCGCCCGAAGCGCCGTCAGACCGTACTCGGTGGCGGCCAGGTGGCAGGTCTCGCGGACGGCGGCCGTGGCCAGGCCCCGCCCGGCGGCCCGTTGTGCGATCCGGTAGCCGAGTTCGGCCTCGCCGTCCGCCGCGTCGACCAGGTTGACCCGGCCCACGATCTCGCCGGCGTCATCCGCCAGTACGTGGAAGAAGTCCCGCCCGGCGGCCTGCTCGGCCAGCAGGGCGCGGTGCCGCGCCTCGAAGCCGGAGAAGTAGGGGTCACCGCGGTCGGGCACGGACGCGGCGAAGTAGGCCCGGTTCCGGAGCTCGAACGCCAGCAGGGCCGGGGCGTGGTCGGGGCGCAGGAGTTCCAGTCGGGGCACGCCGCGATCCTATCCGCGACCGGTGGCGGCGGCGGGCCCGCGCGCTGGCCCGGCGTGACTCCGAATGGTGAGGGAGCGGATGCGGAACGTATTTTTGTGTGCGTATTTTGGCATATGTGTCGATAGCTCTCGCTCGCCCGCTCCCGCTCCTGTCCCGTTGAGGAAGGCCCCCATGAAGCGATTCGCCCTGATCGGTGCCGTCTGCGTCACCGCGATGTTCGGTCTCACCGCGTGCTCGGACGACAGCACACCCGCCGAGGAAGCCACGGAGGCCGCGGCCGACGTGTGCACCGACCTGTCGGAGCTCAAGGCCGACAACGCCAAGCTGAAGGCCCTGGACCCGGCCAACGCCACGAAGGACCAGGTCAAGGATGCCTACGACGCCGTCCAGGAGGACTGGGCGAACGTCAAGGACAACCTGGGCAAGCTGAAGGACGCGGAGCGCGCCGCCGTCAAGTCCGCGGCGGAGGACCTCAAGAAGGGCTACGAGGACCTGCCGGGCGACACGACCGGCCAGAACGCGCTCACCCAGCTGCAGCCGCAGATCCAGAAGCTCGACGAGTCCGCCACGGCGGCCGCCGCCGGTCTGCGGTGCTGACGGGCTGACCTCGCGGCGGGCTGACCTGCCGGCGGGCTGACCGCCACCCGTCCCCGAGTGCGCGGCGAACGCACGGTGCGTACGCTCCCGGCCGCCCCCGGCCGGGGGCGGCGCGCGGGGTGTCGACGCATGTGCCGTCCACCCCCCGCCCCGGCCGGCCGGGGCTCCGGGTCAGTGCGCCGTCCGCCGCCCGGGCGGAAGCAGCTCGGAGACGACGAAGGCGACCACCGCGGACAGGATCACGACGGGCATCATGGCGGAGCTGCCGAGCAGCAGGACCACGAGCACCACGCTGCTCACCGGCAGCCGCAGCACGGTCGCGGAGGCCGCGGCCATGCCCGCCGCCATCGCCGGCACGACCCCCAGCCCCGGCAGGGGCGCGAGGAGCACGCCCGCCGCGGCTCCGAGGAACAGGGCGGGGAACACCGGACCGCCGCGCAGGCTGCCCAGGCACAGCGCGTAGGCCGCTCCCTTGAACAGCAGCACGGCGATCAGCGCGCCGACGCCCCAGGCGTGCGGATCGCCGGCCATCGCGGCCATCGCCGCCTGGCCGGACGAGGCGACCTCGACGGGGGAGCGGCCGGTGGCCAGCGCGTACCCGGCGGCGCAGACCGCGGCGCCCAGGGCGCACAGCACGGTCCGCACGAGGGGCCGCGCCGCGACGTACCCGCCGAGCGCCCGCGCCCCGACCAGCAGGGGGTGCAGCACGAGGGCGAGCGCGACGGCGATCAGCACCGCCCAGGCCACGTCCGGAACGTCCAGGCGGGGGAACGGCCCGGGCAGGTGCAGGGACAGGTTCCCCGTGGACAGGCCCGTCCAGCGGCCGAGGCCCGTGAACACCAGGGAGCCGACTCCGCTGGACAGCAGGGCGGGAAGCATGACCGCGAACAGCCGCGGCCCGCCCACGCCCGCCACCTCCATCAGCAGCACGGCCGCGATCAGGGGGTTGCCGAAGATGGCGGCGATGGCCGCGGCGGCTCCGGCCGCGCCCAGGAGCGCGGTGCTCTGCGGGGTCGCGGGCGCCTGCGCGAGATCCCGGAACAGCAGGGCCAGACCGCCGCCCAGGGCGATCAGCGGAGCCTCCGGCCCCAGTACGGCGCCGAACGGCAGCGAGGCCAGCGCCGCGAGCACCACCCCGGGCAGCGCGAACGACGAGGCGCCGCCCGTGCTCAGACCGGACGCGGGCACGTGGCCGCCCGCTCCGCGCAGGTGCGTGACGACCAGGCCGACCCCGGCTCCGGCGACGAGCAGAAGGGGGAGCGGCCACCACCACGGCGGGATGTCCCAGCCCAGCGCCGCGGGAAGGTCCGCCCACAGAACGCCCTCCAGCTCGTGCAGCGCGACGAGGAACCAGAAGGCGGCGAGGGACACCGGTATGCCGATGAGGGCGCAGAGCAGGAGCACCTTCAGGTACCCGGGAGTGTGGAGCAGGTGCCGCAGCAGTTCCGCCTCCTGCGGACCGTTCTCGTCCGCGTCCCGGGCCGTCCCGCCTCCGGGCGGCGCGGGCCCCTCGTCGGGCGGCTCGGACCGGGGACGCGGCTCCGTCATGATTCCCTCCTTCGCACTCTCTCGATGGTCCACCCGGGCGACGCGCTCCGCCGCCGGGGAAGCCGTGGCCGGGGCGGGCCCGGCCGGAGCGGCCCGGACGCCATCTCCTGATCTCCTAGAGCTCGTCGTCCGGCCCCGGATCGGCCGTTCCGCGCCTCCGCATCCCGATCCGGACCGCGCCGAACAGGGCTTTGGCGATCACGCCCACCACGAACAGGTCAGCGATCATCTGCGCCGTGGTCAGCGCGCGGGCGGTCTCCGTCGTGGGCGCGATGTCCCCGAAGCCGACGGTCGCGAACACGGTGACGGTGAAGTACAGCGCGTCCGTCCGGTTCAGGGACTCCGTGAACGACTGGGGAACCTCCTGCGCCAGCAGGAAGTACGACGCGGAGAAGAGCACGAGGAACAGCGGCACCGCGGTGGCCAGCGCCTCCAGCGCGCGCAGCCGCGGATACGGCGCATGGGTGATGGCGGTGGTCTGCCAGGCGACCACGCCCCCGAAGAGGATCAGGCCGAGTACCAGCAGGGTGACGGTGGAGACGGTGAACCCGCTGTCCATGGGGATCAGGTAGTACAGGCCGGTGAGCAGGACGACCGAGGCCGCAGAGCGGAGCAGGTGCCCCATCAGCACGCGGGTGCGCATCCTGGGGGTCCGGCCGGCGCGGTCCCGCCGCCCGGACGCGTCGCGGTCCATGGGATCAGGAGACGGGGGCGGAGCGCGTTCCGCGACCGGAGCGCGTCCGGCGGGGACCTGGCCGTTCCGTTCCCGCGCCCGGACGGGAGGCCCGGTGCCGTGACGGCCTCACCGGGAGCCGCCGTGCCCGTATCCGCCCTCGGGCGCCGTCCAGACGAGCGGATACCGCTCCTCGCCGGTCCGCTCGACCCACCGCAGCCGGTCGCGCACGACACCGCGCCGGCTCTCGGGAGCCCGTTCCGCCAGCCCGCGCAGCAGGTCGCGCATCCGGCGCAGGGCCATCGGGGAGCCCGCGGCGGCGAAGACCACGTCGTCGACGGAGGTCCGGACGAACTGCTCCCAGCCGGGCACCGGGATCGTCACCCGCAACCGGCCCGCGTCGTCGTGGAAGCGGCCGATGTCGAGCTCGCGTCCGGCGAGGCGGGTCAGCAGGTCCTCCACACGGTCCAGGGCGTCCACGGCCGTCGCCGGATCGTTGACGGCCGAGGAGAGGGCCCGCAGCGCGATGTCGGAGAGAAGTCTGAACGCAAGCTCCGGGTCCTGGTCGAAGGTCCGCTCGACGCCGGTCACCAGTGCGCCGCGCAGCCGCTCCTCGGAGAGCCCGCCGGCCGACACACCGGCGAGTTCGGCGCCCCGGGACAGGGACGTGCCCGGGCCGACCCGGAACGCGATCGTGCAGTCGTGCTCCCGCGCCGCGCCGACGAGTGCGGGGACGTCGAACTGCTGGAGCACCGCCGCCGCCCCCGACCAGCGGACCGAGGTGGCCCCGGTGGCCCCGGTGGCCCCGGCCGGCCCCGGGGGCGGGTCCCCGACGGCTCCGGCCGGGTCGTACGGCCGTACGTACAACCCGTCGAACAGCAAGTGCGCGCGGGTGGCGATGGCGCTCAGCGAGTGGCCGAGCTGGATCGAGTCGAACGCCTTCATCTGCAGCGTCCGCATCAAGGCGATGGCGACCAGCGCGAGCACCATGGCGGCGACGGGGATGAACGCCGAAACGCCCGGGCCCACGCCGATCGTCAGCCCGGAGGTGACGCAGAAGACGAAGACCCCGACGGTGAAGGCGAACGCGCGCCAGACGATCGGCTCGTCGCGGAACAGCCCGAGGCGCGGGGTGAAGGTGCTCGCGGAGAACTGCACGACCAGGAACAGCATCGAATAGATGATGCTCACCAGGCTGATGACGCCGAACCCGATGGTGAAGAGGAGCGACACCACCAGTCCGGCTTCCACCTGGGGTCCCACCGCGACCATGGGGGCCAGCAGCCCCAGCAGTAGTCCGGCGATCGCGCAGACGAGCTGGGACAGACCCCTGCGCATCGCGCGCGTCGGCCGGCGGAACGCCGCGCCGCCACGGCGCCGCAGCCGTGTCCCCGGACGGACCGGGCCGTCAGCCGAACCGGACATCCGGCCTCCTCCGTGGTTCCGATGCGCGGGCCCCGATGAGGATGCAACCACGGCGGGGCCGGGACCGGGCGGTGAAATGCCGTGTGTACGCGATTCCATCGCCGCCGGTCGGGCCGGCGCGCGGCGGCCGAGCCGGTGGTTGACTGGGGGCATGCCGCTCGACGCCTACGGGGTGCTGTCAGGGACGCTGCACCGCCACTTCCGGGACCGGCCCGACACCCAGGGGCGGTGGTTCCACGTCAACCTCGAGGTCGACGCGCCCGCCGGCAGGTACCGGTGCGCCGTGGACGTGGACAGCGCCGAGTCCGCGACCGGGATCCAGTGGAAGGTGTTCACCCTGGCCCCCTCGGTACTCGAACCCGTGCCCGCCCTCGCCGCCGGGTACCACGACCTCTCCACCAGCTCCGGTTCGGGAGCCCTCGACCACCTGCGCCACCCGGCCCTCGTGGACCGGCCGGGACGCCTGTTCGTACGCCGCCCCCGGGCCTGGCCGCGCCGGCTCCTGGACCGCCTGAACCCGCCCCGGCCGTGGGTCTCGGGGTCCCACCTCGACGCCGCCGACGCGCTGGAGCCCCTGCTCGTGCCCGGCCGGCCGGTCCTGGTGTTCGGCGAACCCTTCGACCACGGCCTCGGCCTGCACAACATCCACCAGAACCAGGGCGACCCGTACGGCAGCAGGTGGTGGGCGGAGAACGGCGTCTGGCAGGACGGGGCCACCCTCATCCGCCGCGCCGACGGGTGGTACGACGTCTTCCTGAGCAGGTTCTCCGGCCAGGCGGACCGGACGGACGCCGACGGGCACCCGGCCTGACCTCCGCCACTCCGGGCCGGCTCCGACCCGACGCGCTCCGACTCGCCGCGCTCCGACCCGACGCGCTCCGGGGCGGTCGTGACCGTGCCGGCGCAACCGCTGGCCGCCGGAACCGGTCGCGCACCGCGGGGAGCCCTGGTCGAACGGGAGAGCCGCGCGTGGGCACCCATGCCGGCGTTCGCGTGACCGGCCGCCCCCGGCCCCCACGACGCGGCGGGCCGCTGCCCGCGGGCGGGTTACGGGTGGTAGAGCGCCCGGGCGCGGGCCGCGTCGACCGGGCCGTCCCCGGGGAGGTGGAGGAAGTACGCGACCTGCCACGCCTGGGCCCGGGCGGCCTGGCGGTTGCCGGCGGTCACCCACGGCGGATAGACCCGGAAGCCCCGCTTGCCGCCGGCGCCCCCGACCGAGACGACGCCCTCGCGGCGGAGGGCGTCCTCGGGGAAGACGAACTGTCCGGCGTGGCCGTTCTCGCGGGTGGAGATGACGAAGAGGTCGACGGCGTCGGTGTCGGCGAAGGGCCGGATGGGGCCGTCCTGGGACCTCTGCCACACCGTGACGAACTGGCCGGCCTTCCTGGGCGTGGAACGGGCGGCCCGGAACCGGACGGCAAGGCCGTCCACGGTGAACGCGTGGGCGGCGTAGTCGGCGCTCTCGGCCTCGGGGACCGGCCGCGAGCAGGCGAAGCCGCACGGGTCGTAGACGCGTGCCTTCGCGAGGCCCAGGTCCTCGTGCGGCGCGATGGCGCCGGACCGCGTGGCCGGGCCGGACGAGTGGGGGAGCGTACTCATCCGGCCACGTTGTCACGCGGGTCTGACATCGGTCCGGCTCAGCGGGAGGGGTAGTCCGTGTACCCGCGGGCGTCGCCCCCGAAGAACGTGGCCGGGTCCGGGGTGTTGTAGGGGCCCTCGGTGCGCAGGCGGTCCGGGAGGTCCGGGTTGGCCAGGAAGAGGGCGCCGAAGGCGAGCAGGTCGGCGGTGCCGTCCTCGATCAGGGTGAGGGCGCGGTGGTCCGTGGGGCCCTCGGTCGCCGGGTTCAGCACGAGCGGGCCGTCGAACTGCTTGCGCAGCGCGAGCGTGGTCTCGCGGACCTCGGGTCCGTGCTCCGTGACGTGGAGGTAGGCCAGGCCGATCCCGTTGATCTCCTTGACCAGCGCCTCGTAGACGGGCCGCGGGTCGGGTTCGGAGATGTCGTTGTACGCGTTCCCGGGGGAGACGCGCAGGCCCGTGCGTTCGGCGCCGATCGCGGCGGCGACCGCCTTGACCACCTCCACCGCGAAGCGGACGCGGTTCTCGGTCGTGCCGCCCCACTCGTCGGTGCGCCGGTTCGTGCCCGGGGCCAGGAACTGGTGGATCAGGTAGCCGTTGGCCCCGTGCAGCTCGACGCCGTCGAAGCCCGCCTCGACCGCGTTGCGGGCGGCCTGGGCGAAGTCGGCGATGGTCGCCCGTACCTCGGCTCCGGTCAGCTCGTGCGGGGTCACGAAGTCCTTCATGCCCTCGCCCGTGAACAACTGGCCCTGGGCGGCGACCGCCGAGGGAGCCACCGGGATCAGGCCGTCGGGCAGCAGCGAGGGGTGGCCGATCCGGCCCGCGTGCATCAGCTGGGCGAAGATCCGGCCGCCGGCCGCGTGCACGGAGTCGGTGACCTCGCGCCACGCCGCGATCTGCTCGGCGCTGTGCAGGCCGGGGGTGAAGGGGTATCCCTGTCCGACCACGGAGGGCTGGACGCCCTCGGTGATGATCAGCCCCGCCGAGGCGCGCTGGGTGTAGTACTCGGTGACGAGGGCGTTGGCGACGCCGCCCGCACCCGCGCGGCTGCGGGTCATGGGGGCCACGGCGATTCGGTTGGAGAGGATGCCGCCGGCGATGCGCACCGGTTCGAAAGCGCTGGTCATATCCGCCTCATAAAGTTAGTTGGTCGGCCAATCTTTGACTCTGGAATGCAGCGTACCTCATTGCTTGGCCGACCAAGGTAAAATTTACGGAGTGGGTAAAATCCAGACACGAAGGCCCGGACGCCCGCCCGCCCGCATACCGGGAGGCGCGTGCGCACGTGCCGGACCCGTCCCGCCGGACCCGACGAAGGAGGAGCGCCGCCCATGACCGCGGAAGCCGCTCAGGAACCGCGCACCACCCCGGAGTGCCCCGGGACGCCCAGCGCCGTACTGGACGGGCCGGTGAGCCACGCCATCAGCCGGGTCTCCCGGCTCCACCGGATCGCGGCGGGCCGGGTCCTGCGGGACCTGGGACTGCACCCGGGGCAGGAGTTCGTGATGATGCAGCTCTGGGACAGCGGCGCCGTGCGCCAGTCCGAGCTGATCAAAGCCGTCGGCCTGGACCCCTCCACGGTGACCAAGATGCTCCAGCGCCTCGAACACTCCGGCCACGTGCGCCGCCGCCCCGACCCCGCCGACCGGCGCGCCTCCCTGGTCGAGGCGACGGACACCAGCTGCGGGCTCCTGGCCGAGGTCCGCAGGGCCTGGGGCGAGCTGGAACGCCAGACCCTGGACGGCCTGGACGCGTCCGAACGCACCGAACTGGCCCGGCTGCTGGGCAAGGTGGAGGCCACCTTGTGCGCGGAGGTCGCCCGGGACGGCGCCACGGAGTGCGACGTCGCCGGCACGGGGCCGGGCGCCTGCTGAAGGGCGTCGTCACGGCCGTCCCGTCCGCCCCCCCGGGCGCCCGCGGCCGCCCGCCTGGCGTGCGCAGCCGGGCGGCGTACGTTGGGATGAGGACTGCGGGGGAGGCGGCAGAAAGGTCGGGCCCATGGTGAAGGCGGCCGTTTCCCCTCTGCGCGAAAGGGTGGCGGGACTCCTCGACAGCCCCTTCGTCGGGATGTCCCCCTGGATCGTGTTCTCGCTCCTGGTGGGTCCGGGACGCTTCGAGTGGGCGGTCGGGGCGGCGCTGCTGATCTCGCTCGCGCTCGTCGTCGGGAGCCGCCTGGCGGGACACGGCGGATCCGTGAAGATCCTCGAGGTCGCGGACCTCGTGTTCTTCGCGGTCATGGCGGTCATCGGCCTCGTCGCGAGCGCGGGCACCCACCAGTGGCTCGAGACCTACGCCGGAGAGATCTCCAACATCGCGCTGACGCTCATCGCCTTCGGCTCGATGGCCGTCGGCATGCCCTTCACCATCCAGTACGCCCGGGAGCAGGTCGATCCGGCCTTCTGGAAAACGCCCGCCTTCCTGCGGACCAACTACATCATCACCGGGGTGTGGGGGCTCGCCTTCCTGGTGGCGGCCATCGCCGGGGCCTACGGCGACCTGGTCCTGCGCAACCCCAACAACATCTGGACGGGATGGATCATCCAGATCCTGGCCATCGTCGCCGCCCTGCGCTTCACGGTCTGGTACCCCGACGTCGCCCGCGCCCGGGCCCGCGGCGGCGACCACCCGGTCCCGCCCCTGTCCGACCTGCTCCTCCCGCTGGCGGGCATGCTCGTCCCGGTGGGGATCGCCGTCCTCGTGTTCGACGGCCACCTGTGGTGGCTCGGCGTCGCCCTCGTCGTCGTCGGCGGCTGGCTGAGCAGGCTCCTCAAGCGGCAGGGCGACCAGGCCGCCCCCGCCGGCGGCGGCACGTCCGCCTGACCCGCGCCCGCACGGCACCCGCCCCCCGGCGCGGCGGCAGCGGCACCGCCCCTCCCCGGGGCGGCGGACCGCGCCCGGCGCCCGGTCATTCCTCCGTCGGCAGCCAGGCGCCGTGCAGGCCCAGCGGCACCCGGACCGGGATCCGCACCCGTGCCACCGGCCCCGACGCGGGGTCCTGCGCCGACAGGACGAGCAGCCAGCTGGTGGCCTCCGCACGGTCCGTCGCGAACGTCAGCCAGTAGCCCCGGCCTCCGTCCCCCGGGCCGCTGCCCGCGGCCGGCGCGAACACCGGCTCGCCGACCGACAGGTCCCCGGCCCGCCACTCCTGGAAGCCGCCGCCCGGGGAGTGGGTGTCGTACCAGCGGATGGCGTCGTATTCCGCGGCCGGCAGGTCGAGCGTGCCGGTCTCGGCCGCCACGGCCACCTGGCCGTGCCGCCGGCCGATGAGCCGGTCGTCCACCCGCGGGAACTCCACGGAGGCGTCGTCGAGCAGGGTCCGGCGCACCGTCGCGGCCGCCGGGTCGATGACGGCGCGGGCCAGGCCGCCGGGGTTCGGGCCACCGCCCGGGCCCAGGCTCAGGTGGTCCCACTGCACGTACTCCAGGACGACCCGGCCGCTGCCGCTGCCGTCCGCGGGCCCGGCGTCGTACGCGTTCACCGTGTGCCACAGCCAGAACGCCTCGTCCGTCACCCAGCGCACCGGCCCGCCGTCGCGCGGGATCAGCGCCATCCGCGTACCCCGTTCGGGCCGCCAGGAGATCAGCGAGCCGCCGCGCATCGCGCCGGCGATGTCGAAGAACGCCGGCGCCAGGACGAGCACCAGGAAACGGCCGGTCAGAGCCATGTCGTGAATCATCATCGGTTCGTCCACCCCGGCGACCGGGGTGGGACCGCGGCGGACCGCGCCGTCCGGGCCGAGGAGCGACCAGGTCAGGAAGGGCTCCTCCAGCGCGTAGCAGAAGACGGCCATCTCGCCGGTGACGGGATCGGTCTTCGGGTGGGCGGTGATCCCGGCGGGCAGCGCCCCGCCGAACGTCTCCTTGCCCAGCGTCTCCAGCTCCGGTGACATCCGGAACGGGCACCCGGACTCGGCCAGCGCCAGCAGCCGCCCGCCGTGGCGGACGACGTTGATGTCCGGCAGGTCCCTGAAGGTGCCCGCGAGAGCCGGTCCCACCGCCGCCGCGTCCGGCGTGATCAACGACTCCAGGCCGCCCCACAGCGCCCGGCCCGCCGCTTCCTCGGCGAGGACCGCGGGCGTGCGCACGAACCGGTTCCGGTAACGGGCCGAGCCCTCGGAGATCCACACGCCGTGCAGCATCCCGTCGCCGTCGATCGGGTACAGGTACGAGCCGATCGGGCTGAACCGCGGATTGGGCCCGTTGCGCAGGTACAGCCCGTCCAGATCGGCCGGCAGCTCACCGGTCACCCGTAGGTCCACCTCGTCGACCTCCTCGGTCACCGGGGCGTACCGCCCGGAGAGGTGGGCGACACGGGTGGGGTCGAAGGTCCGTGCGGCCTGCGTGGTCATGACTGCCTCCCGGTGCGCACCCGGCGGGAAGGCACCCGCCCCGGCGCCACATCCCAGTCAAACCCCGCCACCGGCCAGGGGCAACGCGGAGTGACTCCGATCACTTCAAGTGACGGATGGGACATGGTTTCGGGGGAAGAGGGCACACGCGACAGGTGCAAGATCACCGCGGGTAGGCCGCGGTGCGGAACCGGAGGTACAGCGCGTCGTGTCGGAGCAGAAGACGATTCACATCGCCGGAAAGTGGCGTTCAGCGGTCTCAGGAGCGACCAGGGAGGTACTCGACCCGGTCGACGCCACCGTGCTCGCGGTGGTTTCCGAGGGCGCCACCGCGGACACCGACGCGGCCGTCAGCGCCGCGCGCGCGGCCTTCGACGGCGGCGAATGGCCCGCCACGCCCGTCGCGGAGCGCGCCGAGCTGCTGCGCCGCACCGCCGACCTCCTCCAGCGCGACCGCGAGCGCATCGGACTGCTGGAGAGCCTGGACGCCGGCAAGACCCTCGAAGAGGGCCGCGTCGACGTGGACTGCGTCGGCGCCGCCTTCCGCTACTTCGCCGACCTCGTCACCGGCGAGAGCGCCGGGCGCGTGGTCGACGCCGGCTCCCCGGACATCCACAGCGTGGTCGTCCACGAGCCCGTCGGCGTGTGCGCCCTGATCACCCCCTGGAACTACCCGCTGCTCCAGGCCAGCTGGAAGATCGCCCCGGCCCTCGCCGCGGGCAACACCTTCGTCCTCAAGCCGAGCGAGATCACCCCGCTGACCACGGCCGCGCTCATCGAGCTGCTCGTCGAGGCCGGACTCCCCGCCGGCGTCGCGAACCTGGTCACCGGCCCCGGCGACCCGGTCGGCGCCCGCCTCGCCGCCCACCCCGACGTCGACCTCGTCTCCTTCACCGGCGGCCTCACCAGCGGCACGAAGGTCATGCGTGCCGCCGCCGACTCCGTCAAGAAGGTGGCCCTCGAACTCGGCGGAAAGAACCCCAACGTCGTCTTCGCCGACGCCTGCGCCACCGAGGAGGGCTTCGACACGGCCGTCGACCAGGCCCTGAACGCCGCGTTCATCCACAGCGGCCAGGTCTGCTCGGCCGGATCCCGGCTCATCGTCGAGGAGTCGCTGCGCGAACGCTTCGTCGCCGAGCTGGCCCGGCGCGCCGACCTCATCCGGCTCGGCCGCGGCACCGACCCGGGCGTCGAGTGCGGTCCGCTGGTCTCCGCCGGCCAGCTCGCGCGGACCGAGGAGTACGTGGCCTCCGCCCTCTCCGAGGGCGCCGTGCTGCGCGCCGGCGGCGAACGGCCCGACGGCCCCGGCTACTTCTACCGGCCGACCGTCCTCGACGGCTGCCACCGCCTGATGCGCGTCGTACGGGAAGAGGTCTTCGGCCCGGTCCTCACCGTCGAGACCTTCCGCACCGAGGACGAGGCCGTCGCGCTCGCCAACGACACCGAGTACGGGCTCGCCGGCGCGGTGTGGACCGCCGACCAGGGACGGGCCCGCCGCGTGGCCGGCCGGCTGCGCCACGGCACCGTCTGGATCAACGACTTCCACCCCTACCTGCCGCAGGCCGAGTGGGGCGGCTTCGGAAAGTCCGGCATCGGCCGCGAACTCGGGCCGGCGGGCCTGGCCGAGTACCGCGAGGCCAAGCACGTGTACCAGAACCTCGCCCCGCGCCCCGTGCGCTGGTTCGCGGGCTGACGGGAGAGGACCCACATGACCACGAACACCCCCACGACCCCCACCCCCACGACCGCCGTTCCCCGCGACGCCGGGGCCACGGAGCAGGAGTACGACTACGTCGTCGTCGGCGGCGGAACGGCCGGCTCGGTCATAGCCTCCCGCCTCACCGAGGACCCGGACGTCACGGTCGCCGTCATCGAGGGCGGCCCCAGCGACGTCGACCGCCCCGACGTGCTGACGCTGCGCCGCTGGATGGGCCTGCTCGGCGGCGAGCTCGACTACGACTACCCCACCACCGAGCAGCCGCGCGGCAACTCCAACATCCGCCACAGCCGGGCCCGTGTGCTCGGCGGGTGCTCCTCGCACAACACCCTCATCGCGTTCAAGCCGCTGCCGTCCGACTGGGACGAGTGGTCCGCCGCGGGCGCCGAGGGGTGGCACGCGGCCGCCATGGACCGGTACTTCGACCGGCTCCTGAACAACATCGTTCCCGTCGGCGAGGACGACCGCAACGCCATCGCCCGCGACTTCGTGGACGCGGCGCGGACCGCGCTGGGCGTACCGCTCGTCGAGGGCTTCAACCGCAAGCCCTTCCACGAGGGCGCCGGCTTCTTCGACCTGGCCTACCACCCGGAGACCAACAAGCGCTCGTCCGCCTCGGTGGCGTACCTGCACCCGGTGATGGACGCCCGGCCGAACCTGCGGCTGCTGCTGGAGACCTGGGCGTACCGCCTGGAGCTGGACGGCACCCGGGCGCGCGGCGTGCGCGTACGGTCCGCGGACGGTACGGAGTCGCTGATCAGCGCCCGTCGCGAGGTGCTGGTGTGCGCCGGCGCCGTCGACACGCCGCGCCTGCTGCTGCACTCCGGCATCGGACCGCGCGGAGCCCTTGAGGCGCTGGGCATCCCCGTCGTCCACGACCTGCCCGGAGTGGGGGAGAACCTCCTCGACCACCCGGAGTCGGTCATCGTCTGGGAGACGGACGGTCCGATCCCGGAGAACTCGGCGATGGACAGCGACGCGGGACTCTTCGTCCGCCGCGACCCCGAATCACCGGGTCCCGACCTGATGTTCCACTTCTACCAGATCCCCTTCACCGACAACCCCGAGCGCCTCGGCTACGAACGTCCCGCGCACGGAGTCTCGTTGACGCCGAACATCCCCAAGCCCCGCAGCCGCGGCCGCCTCTACCTGACGAGCCCGGACCCGGAGGTCAAGCCCGCCCTGGACTTCCGCTACTTCACGGACGAGGACGACTACGACGGCCGCACCCTGGTCGACGGCATCAAACTGGCCCGCGAGATCGCCGCGGCCGAGCCCCTGGCGGGCTGGCTCAAGCGGGAGGTCTGCCCCGGACCGGAGGTCACCAGCGACGAGGCCCTGAGCACGTACGCCCGCTCCGTCGCGCACACCGTCTACCACCCGGCGGGCACCTGCAAGATGGGCGCCGCCGACGACGCCACCGCCGTCGTGGGACCCGACCTCAAGGTCCGCGGCCTCGACGGCATCCGGATCGCGGACGCCTCGGTCTTCCCGACGATGCCCGCGGTCAACCCGATGATCGGAGTACTCATGGTGGGCGAAAAGGCCGCCGAGCTGCTGGGGGGCGAGAGCCGGTGAACGCGATGCCCCACGACGTGAACCAGATGCCCCACGACGTGAACGGGATGACCGGGGAACCGGCCGCGCCCGGGGCCGGCGACACCCCCGTCTTCTCCGTGGGCGGCCTGTGGAAGGTCTTCGGCCCCAAGGCCGCGGCCGCCAAGGTCCCCGGATCGGAGCACGCCGCGCTGCCCCCCGCCGAACTCCGCGAGGCCACCGGCTGCACCGCGGCCGTCCGCGAGGTGAGCTTCGACGTCCGCAAGGGCGAGGTCTTCGTCGTGATGGGCCTCTCCGGCTCCGGCAAGTCCACCCTGGTGCGCTGCCTGACCCGGCTGATCGAGCCGACGGCGGGAACGCTCTCCATCGACGGCGAGGACGTCCTCGCCATGGACGCCGCCCGGCTGCGCGAGCTGCGCCGCCACCGCGCGGCCATGGTCTTCCAGCACTTCGGTCTGCTGCCGCACCGCACCGTCCTCGACAATGTCGCCTACGGCCTGGAGATCCAGGGCGTCAGCCGCGCCGAGCGCCGCGCGAAGGCCGCCGAGATGGTCGCCAAGGTCGGTCTCGACGGTCTGGAGGACCGCCGCCCCGGACAGCTCTCCGGCGGCCAGCAGCAGCGCGTCGGGCTCGCCCGCGCCCTCGCCGCGGACCCCGAAGTCCTGCTGTTCGACGAGCCGTTCAGCGCACTGGACCCGCTCATCCGCCGCGAGATGCAGGACGAGGTCGCCCGGCTGCACCACGACGAGGGCCGCACCATGGTCTTCATCACCCACGACCTCGCCGAGGCGCTGCGCCTCGGCGACCGGATCGCGCTGATGCGCGACGGCCGCATCGTGCAGCTCGGCACCCCCGAGGAGATCGTCGGCTCGCCCGCCGACGACTACGTGCGGGAGTTCGTCCGCGACGTGCCGCGCGAGCAGGTCCTCACCGTACGCAGCGCCATGCGCCCCGCGGGGCCCGGCGAGGCCGACCAGGGCCCGGCCCTCGCCCCCGCCACGACGGTGGTGGAGGCCATCGAGGCGGTCGCCCGCAGCGGCGGCCCCGCCCGGGTCGTCGACCGCGGCCGGTGCCTCGGCATCGTCGACGACGCCGCGCTGCTCGCGGTGGTGGCCGGTCTTCCGGCCCCGTCCGCGCGGGAGGTGGCCGCGTGATACGCCGACCCCCCTGCGCGCTCCGCGTCCCCGGCACGGGCAGGTGGTGCGGATGACCGCCGCCACCCCCTCCGTGCGCGACCCCCGCGACCCGCGCGACTCCGGCCGCCCCCAGGACCCCGGCACCGGCCGCACCCGCCCGGACGCCCGCGACGAAGGCCGCGTCACCTCCGGCCGCCGCGACCCCCGCGACCCCCGCGACTCAAGGCCGGACGCCGACGGGCCCGCCCGCCGCCACGCGTCCCCCGGCCGTCCCGCGGCCGCCCGCCCCACGGCCCTGTTCAGCCACCGCGCCGCCCGCAAGCTCCTGCCGCTCGCCGTCGCCGCGGCGCTGCTGATCCCGCTCGCCCTCGCCTTCCCCGGCGCCGGCAGCTGGCCCGCCCAGCTCGCCGTCGACCTGTCCGGCCCGCTCGGCCGCGCGGGTGACTGGATCATCGACCACCGGGACAGCCACCCGCTGTTCCTGTACTTCTTCGGACACGTCAGCAACGCCGTCGTGATCTGCGTCCGCGCCGTCTACACGGTGCTGCTCGCCGCCGGCTGGCTCGGCGTCACCGCCTTCGCCGGCCTGGTCGCCTGGCGCCTCGCCGGCATCCGCCTCGCCCTGACCTGCGTCGCCGCGTTCGCCGCCTGCGGACTGCTCGGCATGTGGGTGCCGACCATGCAGACCCTCGCCCTGATGGCCGTCGCCGTCACCGCGGCCGTCGCCGTCGGGGCCCTGCTCGGCCTCGCCGCCGGGCTGTCCCCGCGCACCGACCGCGCCCTGCGCCCCGTACTCGACACCATGCAGGTCCTGCCGGCCTTCGCCTACCTGCTCCCGATGGTGCTGGTCTTCGGCATCGGCGTGCCCGCCGCCGTCCTCGCCACCGTCGTCTACGCCGCCCCGCCGATGGCCCGCCTCACCGCGCTCGGCCTGCGCGACGCCGACGCGGGCGTCCTGGAGGCCGCCGCCTCGCTCGGCGCGACCGGACGCCAGCGCCTGTTCAGCGCGCGGCTCCCGCTCGCCCGCCGACAGCTCCTGCTCGGCGTCAACCAGGCGATCATGACCGGGCTGTCCATGGCCGTGATCGCCTCCGTGATCGGGGCCGGCGGCCTAGGCGATCGCGTGTACCAGGCGCTCGCCTCCGTCGACGTGGGCGCGGCCCTCGCCGCCGGCATCCCCATCGTGCTGCTCGCCGTCGTCCTCGACCGCACCGCCGACGCGGCCGGCAACCGGCTCGGCGCCACCCCCGACCCCGCTCGCGAGAAGCACCTGCTGCGCCGGGTGTTCGGCGGCTGGTACGGGCGGCTGCTCACCGTGCTGGCGGCCGTCGCCGCCGCCGTCGCCGGCCGCATCGCCGGCACCTCCCTGTGGCCCGAGTCGTGGACCGTGCCCATCGCCGAGCCGGTGAACCGGGCCGTCGCCTGGATGACCGCCCACCTGTACTCCGGAGTGCCCGTCGTCGGCGGCACCGCCGACTGGTCGGCCCGCTTCACCGGCTGGGTCCTCGACCCGCTGCGCACCGGGCTCCAGGCCGCCCCCTGGTGGACCCTGCTGCTCCTCGCCGGAGCCGTCGCCCTCCTCGTGGGCACCTGGCGGACCGCGCTCACCGCGGTCCTGGCCCTCGCCGCCATCGGCGTGCTCGGAGTCTGGGAACCCTCCCTCGACACGCTCTCGCAGGTCCTGGCCGCCGTCGCCGTCACCCTGGTCCTCGGCTTCGCCATCGCCGTCGGCGCCGCCCGCAGCGCCCGCGCCCAGCGGCTGCTGCGCCCGGTGCTCGACGTCTGCCAGACCATGCCGCAGTTCGTCTACCTCATCCCCGTGGTCGCCCTGTTCGGCGTCGGCCGTGCCCCGGCCGCGGCCGCCGCCGTCGTGTACGCGCTGCCCGCGGTCGTCCGGATCACCACACAGGGCCTCAGCGAGGTGAACCCGGCCGCCATGGAAGCGGCCCGCTCCCTCGGCGCGACCCGCTCACAGCAGCTGTGGCAGGTCCAACTGCCGCTGGCCCGACCGGCGCTGCTCCTCGCCGTCAACCAGGCGGTCGTCCTGGTCCTCGCCGTCGTGATCATCGGCGGCCTGGTCGGCGGTGGCGCGCTCGGCTACGACGTCGTCCTCGGTCTCGCCCAGGGCGACCTGGCCACCGGCCTGGTCGCCGGCGCCGCGATCGTCTGCCTCGGCCTGCTGCTCGACCGCGTCACCCAGCCCGCGAAGGAGGCCTGACATGCCCGCCCGATTCCCGCGCACCGCCCGATCCCCGCGACGCGGCACCCGGCGCCGTCGTCTCGCCGCCGCACTCGCCGCCACGACCGGCCTCGCCGTCCTCAGCGCTTGCGGCGCCGCCGACATGACCCGCCAGTCCTCCCCGTACGCCGCCGCCCAGGGCGCCAAGACCGTCACGCTCTCGGTGCAGTCCTGGGTCGGGGCCCAGGCGAACACCGCCGTGGCCTCCTACCTTCTCGAACACGAGCTGGGGTACCGCGTGGACACCGTCCAGGTGGACGAGGTGCCCGCCTGGGACGCCCTCAGCCAGGGGCGCGTCGACGCCATCCTGGAGGACTGGGGCCACCCCGAGCAGGAGGACCGGTACGTCAAGGGGAAGAAGACCATCACCCCCGGCGGGGACCTCGGCGTGACCGGCCACATCGGCTGGTTCGTGCCGACGTACTTCGCCGAGGAGCACCCCGACGTCACCGACTGGAAGAACCTCGACAAGTACGCCGACCAGCTCCGCACGCCCGAGAGCCGCGGCAAGGGCCAGCTGATGGACGGATCCCCGTCGTACGTCACGAACGACAAGGCCCTGGTGAAGAACCTCGACCTGGACTACGAGGTCGTCTTCGCCGGTTCCGAGGCCGCTCAGATCACCCAGATCAAGCAGTTCGCCAAGGAGCGCAAGCCGTTCCTGACGTACTGGTACACCCCGCAGTGGCTGTTCGAGCGGGTCCCGATGACGGAGGTGAAGCTGCCCGAGTACAAGGAGGGCTGCGACGCCGACCCGGAGAAGGTCGCCTGCGCCTACCCCCACACGCCGCTCCAGAAGTACCTGAACACGCGCTTCTCGGAGTCGGGCGGCCAGGCCGCCGCGTTCCTGAAGAAGTTCCACTGGGGCGTGGAGGAGCAGAACGAGGTGTCCCTGATGATCGCCGAGGAGAAGCTGCCGCCGGAGCAGGCGGCGAAGAAGTGGGTGGAGAACAACCGCGAGGTCTGGGAGCCGTGGGTCCGCTGACCCCGCCCCCTCCGGCGTGATCCGCCGCCCCACCCCGCTCCGCCCCTGCCGGGCACGGCCGAGGCCCCGCACCCGTTCAGGGTGCGGGGC
>NZ_JBEOXU010000089.1:0-26099 GCF_040296725.1 Streptomyces sp. NPDC002044 | reverse complement strand
GGGGGTCGCGCCGAGCCGCGGGCCCGCGTGCGCGGCGTCCCGGCGGCAGTCGACGGCCACCACGTTCAGGGGCTCGCGCGCCGGGTGCTCCCAGCCGTCCGCGACGCCCTCGTACGCGTCCTCCCGCTCGGAGCCGAGCTGTTCCAGCACCCGCATCCGGCTCGGGCCGAAGCCCCGCTCCCGCAGCAGCGCCGCGATCTCGCCGGGGGAGCCGGCGCCCGCGCTCAGCACCAGCACCCGCCGCCCCTCGTAGAGCGCGGACGCGAGGCGGGCCACCGGGCGGCCGACGACCGTGACGACCTCGGTGTCCTCCACCGGCCAGCCCAGCCGGGCACAGGCGTACGACACCGAGGAAGGGTGCGGATGGATCCGCAGGGCTTCGGGGCCCAGCTCCTGGGCGAGGGCGCGGCCGATGCCGTAGAACATCGGGTCGCCGCTGGCGAGCACCGCGACGCGGCGCCCGGCGTGCTCCGCCATCAGCTTCGGCACGGCCGGCCGCAGCGGGCTCGGCCACGCCACCCGCTCGCCGGGGCATGCCTCGGCGGGCAGCAGGTCCAGCTGGCGGGGCCCGCCGATCAGGACGTCGGCGGAGCCGAGCGCGGACCGGGCCACGGCGGTGAGCCCGGCCCAGCCGTCGGCGCCGAGTCCGACGACCGTCACGGGCGAGGGGGGTGGTACGGAGCTCACTGCGCGGTACCTCGGGGAACGGGAGAAGGGGCGTGCGAGGGGCGAACCCGCAGCCTACTGGGGTGCAGGCTCCGCTCCAGAGCCAGGGTGACCAGGACCGAGGCGGTGGCGAGGGCGGTGATGGCGACCGCGGGCGAGGTGAACTCGGCGACGGCCCCGGCGAGCGCGGCGCACAGCCCCTGCAGGGTCAGCATCCCGGCGGAGTGCAGCCCGAGCGCCTGCCCCTGGGTGCCTTCGGGGAGCAGGGCGACGAGCCGCTCCTGCATGATCAGCCCCGCCGAGTAGCCGACGGAGGCCACGGTCACCGCGACCGCCGCGAGGACGGGGCCGGGCTCCAGCGCGAAGACCAGGTACGGCACCGCGAGCAGCAGCCGCAGCGGGGCCGCCAGCCGGGCCCGCAGCCGGTCGGGCAGCCAGCGCCCGACGAGGCTGTCCCCGACGAGCATCCCGGTGGCGGCGCACCCGAAGAGCAGCCCGGCGCGGGCGGGGTCGTACGGGACGAACAGTGCCTCGCAGCCCACGATCAGGCCGTTGGGGATCCACAGGGCCAGGTAGAGGGCACGCCGGGACGGGTCGCGGAGTAGGGTGGCGTTGGTCCGCCAGGTCAGGCCCGGCGAGGGCCTGCCGACCGCGCGCGGCGGGCGCCGGCGTAGCCCGAGCCGCACGGTGAGCGCGGCGGCGAGCCCCAGCCCGGCGGCCGTCAGCAGCGCCCCGCGCGGGGAGAGCGCGGCGAGGAGGAGGCCGCCGGCGGCGAAGCCGGCGATCTGCGTCGCGCCGCCGCATACGGAGAGCAGCGAGCGGCCGAGCAGGTAGTCGGCGGGCGGCAGGATCTCGGTGAGCAGCCCGTACCGGACCCCGCCGGCCAGGGAGTCGGCGAGCCCCTGGCCGAGCAGCACCGCGAACACGGCCCACAGCGGCAGGCCGGGCGCGGCCAGCAGGGCGGTGCCGAGCGCCGCGAGGGCGGCGAGTCCGGCGAGCGCGGCGCGCGGGGGCAGCCGGTCGGCGGCGGAGAGCAGCAGGGTCGCGCCGAGCACCTGGGCGAGGGAGGGGCCGAACATGCCGAGCGCGGCCAGTAGCGGGCTGTTGGTGCGGTCGTAGACGAGGACCCCGAGGGCGAGGCCGCCGATGGTCGAGGCGCCGGTCCGCAGGGCGGCGGCGGCGAAGAACGGAGTGAACTCGGGGACGCGGGCGAGCGCGCGGTAGGTCCGGGGCATGCGGGGAGTCTCGGGGCGGTCCCGGCGGTCGCCTAGAGTTTCGCGCGGAGGCGAAACGTGGTGCCCTGCGGCCCGCGCCCGTCATGATCCCCCCGGCAGGCCCGGCAGGCCCGGCAGGCCCGGCAGGCCCGGCAGGCCCGGCAGGCCCGGCAGGCCCGGCAGGCCCGGCTGGGCAGGACCGGGGCGGGTGCGGGCGGTTCGGGACCCGCGGGTGCGGGACCGGCGCCGGTCCCGCACCGTTCACGGGCGGGTACGCGGGCCGGCCGGTGCCGGTGTCCCGGCGGGGCGGCGGGCCGGAGTCCCGAGGGGCGCCGGAGCCGGGGGTGAGCGGGCGGGCCGGCGGCCGGGGTGGTGTCGGAGGTGGCGCAGGGGAGGAGCGGGGCGTATGGGGTGGTGGCGGATCGACACCGACGCGCTGGCCGGGAGCCGGTTCGTGGTGTCCGCGCTCGCCGAGACCACGGCCGCGCTGATGGCCCTGGAGCGCCGGACCGCAGCGCATCCGGGCGACCGGGCCTGGCTCGCCGACCGGCTGCCGCACTACCGGGCCCGCCTGGCGGCCGATCCGCTCGACGCCGCACTCGTACGGGCGGCCCTCGGCCGGGTGTGGAACGCGGGCTTCCTGACCCCGCCGCCCGACGGCCGCCCCTTCGGGGAGGAGCTGGCGGTGGTGCGCGCGACCCCGGACGCCGTGGTCCGTACCGATCTGCGTGCCGCGTCCGGACTGCCCGATTCCCTCGCCCGGGTCCGGGGTCTCGGGCCGCGCGCCGCCGAGGTGCTGGAGTGGGTGTGGACCGAGGCCGTGCTCCCGGACTGGGAGCGCCGGCGCCGGGTCGCCGAGGCCGACGTGCTGCTGCGCACGCGGGAGTTGAGCCTGGGCGGGTGGTCGGCGGCGCTGTCCGGGATGCGGCCGGGAATGGCCTGGCTCGGCGGGGGCCGGCTGCGGATCAACCTCCAGCAGCGGCCGCCGCGCGATCTGGCGGGCAGTGCCGGGCTGGTGTTCGTGCCGGTGACGCCGGGGCACGGGTGGGTGTCGTGGGCCGGCCCCGGACGGCACGCCCTGGTGTATCCGTGCGCGGGACAGCTGGCCCAGCCGGCCGCCGGCGCCCCGCAGGCGCTGGTCCGGTTGCTGGGGCCCGTACGGGCGCGGGTACTGGTGCTGCTGGAGAGCCCGAAGTCCACGACGCAGCTGGTGGCGCTGACCGGGCTCAGCCTGGGGGCGGTGGCCGGGCAGCTGAAGGTGCTGCTCGGGGCCGGGCTGATCCTGCGCCGACGCACCGGCCGCACCGTGCTGTACAGCCGGGTGGCCGCCGGGGACGTGCTGGTGTCGGCGGCGACCGGCCCCGAGTAGGGTGGCCCAGGTTTACCGGAGGTAACACACCCGTGTCGCGAGGGAGTAGCCATGCCCGGCTGGAACGCCACGCACATCCCGGACCAGAGCGGCCGCACCGCGGTCGTGACCGGCGCCAACAGCGGGATCGGCTACGCCGCCTCCCGTGAGCTCGCCCGGCGCGGGGCCGTCGTGGTGCTGGCCTGCCGGAGCGCCGCCCGGGGCCGCGCGGCCGTGATCCGGCTGCGCAACGAAGTTCCGTCCGCAGAGGTGGAGTTCGCCGAACTGGACCTCGCCGACCTGTCCTCGGTGCGGCAGTTCGCGAAGTGGTACGGGCAACGCCACGGCACCCTGGACCTGTTGGTCAACAACGCGGGTGTGATGGCGCTGCCCTACGGGCGGACCGCCGACGGCTTCGAGACGCAGTTCGGCGTCAACCACCTCGGGCACTTCGCCCTGACCGGCCTGCTCCTGCCGAGGATGCGCACCGCCGCCCCCGGCGCCCGGATCGTGAACGTCTCCAGCGGCTTCCACGCGCTCGGCGACATCGACCTCGCCGACCTCGGCAGCGAGCACGGCTACCGCCGCTGGGTGGCGTACGGCCGCTCCAAGACCGCAAACCTCCTCTTCACCCACGAGCTGTCCCGGCGCTTCACCGACGCCGGCGAGACGATCGTCGCGGCCTCCGCCCACCCCGGATACGCCTCCACCAACCTCCACGCCGGGGCGGCGAAGGAGGAGGGTCCCACCCTCAACTCCCGTGTGGCGGCCATCGGCAACGCCGTCGTCGCCCAGCCCGCGGCCTCGGGCGCCCTCCCCACCCTGTACGCCGCCACCGCCCCCGGTGTCCGCCCGGACGACTTCATCGGCCCCCGCTTCGGCTGGCGGGGTGCGCCGGCGCGTTCCTGGCGGGCCAAGTGGACCCTGGACGACAAAACGGGTGAACGGCTCTGGGCCGCCTCCGAGAAGCTCACCGGCGTCTCGTACGCGTCCCTGCCGCGCTGACGCCCCGGGGGTCGCCCGCGGTCCCCGCCACGGCCGGCGGGGGCGGGCGGGTCGCTCGTGTACCGGGCGGGCGCCCCGACGTGAGTCCGTCCGCCCCCGGAGCGCCTCAAGGCGCCCCGGACGGGACCTGACCGGCGCGGCGCGGTCCCCGGAGACTCGGCGGCATGGACGACGACGTTTCGGACAACCACCCAGACGCCCACCGCCACGCCGTGGCCCGCGCGCGCGGCTCGGCTCCGTCCGGTCCGGGGCGCAGCGGGCACCGGATCAGGCCGGGGAGCGGGCGCGCGGCCTCGGCGAGGCCGATCCCGTAGGTGCCGAAGGGCCCGCTCGGCGTGACCTCGGCGGGCCGGGGACTGCACCGCGCCGGGGACTGCACCGCCTCGGCGCCGGTCTCCTCGGCGCGGCCACCGTCCGGCGGTTGCCGCGGCGACCCCGACCCGCCGGGCCCTGCCGCCCCGCCCCGGCGGGCAGGCGGCCAGGGCGGCCGCCTCGACCGGGTCGGCCGGGGGCGGCCCACCCGGGCAACGCGCCCCCCACCAGAACCCACGCGCCGACGGCCATCGCGCCCCACACGCGCCCACCCCGGGTGGCACATTGTCCGCCCGGAACGGGGCCGTGGCCAGGGCGCGCGGGGCGAACTCCTAGGCCCTGACGGAACGTTCGTACAAGGTGCGGGCGTCGTCGCCGAAGCGGATGCTGTACGAGGTCTCGTCGTCGCCGCCCCCGTCCCGTCCGCCGATCACCCCGATCAGGGTGTGGCCGTCGGTGAGGACGGGGCCGCCGCTCGTGCCGTTGGGGACACCGGCGCAGTCCAGGCGCTGCTGCGTCGGACCGGCCGCGACGGCGGTGGTCCGGCAGTCGACCGGCGCCTCGGAGTCGTTCGGGTATCCCACGAGCCGGGTGGGCGCGGGCAGTTCGGTTCCGAACCCGATCGTCTCGGCGCCCGTGATGTCCTCCAGGCGCTGCTCCGGATAGCCGGGCCGGCGCAGGTGGACGAAGGCGAGGTCGTGGTCGGGGTCCTGGTCCTCGGCCCAGCGCGGATCCACGTCGATCCGGGTGGGTACCCAGACCCCGTAGGGTGCCGCGCCGTCCCGGTAGCCCGGTGCGAAGGCCAGGTTCGTCCGGAAGCCGCCGCCGTACACGCAGTGGGCGGCGGTGGCGATCAGGTCGCCGCCGGGGGAGTGGACCACGACCGCCGAGCAGTGGTGGTCGGGGTCGGCGTCGTCCCCGGGGGAGAACAGTGCCCCGATCGAGGGCGAGGCGGGTACGGGCCGTGCTTCCAGGGGGTCGGAGGGCTGCCAGCCGCCGGACCGCCACCGCTCCGGTGCGGCGCCGGCGGAGGTCTTGGCGTCCGGCGCGGGTTCCGGGCTGCCCTGGGTGACCGACTCCAGGACGGCGAAGGCCGTCCGGTCGGCGCGCTCCGGATCCTGCTGGTAGGAGCCCTCCGCCGGGTCGCCGTCGGCGCGGTGGGCCGCGATGCCGCGCAGCTCCCACACGTACCAGCCGCCGGCGAGGAGCAGCGCGACGAGGACGGCGGCGAGCGCGGTGGCGCGCAGGCCCCGCCCGCGAACCTCGTTCGACATGTGTGGCACTCCCGCCCGTTCGCCCGTCCGGTTCTTTCCGCACCGTTCGATGGGGGGACCACCGCGCCGGTTCCGGGGGATCGGCGTGTCCGTCGTCACAGCCGCCCGGCGCGTCGCCGTCCGCCGTCCGTCCTTGCGCCCTGCCGTGCCGTGTCGGTCCAGCGACCCCCTACGCTTATTGCGAGCTGTTCGCAATAAGGGGTGAAGGTGCTGTGGTGGGATCTCCGGTGGTGCTCGGCATCGAGTCGTCCTGTGACGAGACCGGGGCGGGCATCGTCCGCGACGGGAAACTCCTCGCGCACGTCGTCGCCTCCAGCATGGACGAGCACGCCCGCTTCGGCGGGGTCGTGCCGGAGATCGCCGCCCGCGCGCACCTGCACGCCTTCAACCCGGTCGTCCGCCAGGCCCTCGACCAGGCCGGACTGAAGGCATCCCAGCTCGACGCCGTCGCCGTCACCACCGGCCCCGGCCTGTCCGGCGCGCTCCAGGTCGGCCTGGCCGGCGCCAAGACCCTCGCCTACTCCCTCGGCCTGCCGCTCTACGGCGTCCACCACCTGGCCGGCCACGTCGCCGCCGACACCCTGGAACACGGGCCGCTGCCCGAGCCCTGCATGGTGCTGATCGTCTCCGGCGGCCACACCTCGCTGCTGCTCGTCCGCGACCTCGCGCGCGATCCGATCCTGCACCTCGGGGACACCCTGGACGACGCCGCCGGGGAGTGCTTCGACAAGGTCGCCCGGGTCCTCGGGCTGCCCTACCCCGGCGGCCCGGCCATCGACCGTGCCGCCCGCGGCGGCGACCCCAAGGCCGTCTCCTTCCCCCGCCCGCTGACCGGCGGGCCGCGCGGGGACGACCCGTACGCGTACTCCTTCTCCTTCTCGGGACTCAAGACGGCCGCCGCCCGCTGGGCGGAGGGATACCGGCTGCGCGGCGAGGAGCCGCCGGTCGCCGACGGCGCGGCCTCGCTCCAGGAGGCGGTGGCCGACGTGCTCACCCGCAAGGCGGTCGCGGCCTGCACGGCCCACGGGGTCGGGACCCTGGTGGTGGTCGGCGGCGTCGCCGCCAACTCCCGGGTCCGGGACCTCGCCGAGCGCCGGTGCGCCTCGGCCGGCATCGAACTGCGGGTGCCGCCGATGACCCTGTGCACCGACAACGGGGCGATGATCGCCGCCATCGGCGACCTCCTCGTGCGGGCGGGCGCCGAACCCGGACCGCTGGAGATGACCATCGACCCCTCCGCCCCCCTGGAGTACGCCTCGCTCACCCCGGTCACGAGCCCGCCCGGCAGACCGGCCCGCCCGACGGGCAGCTGAGCGGCGCACGGTCCGTTTCCGGTCACCGCCGACTTCGTTGGCCAGCCGGGTGTGATCCCCTGGCCCCGGCGACGGCCGCGGCGACGGCCACAGCCACCGTGGCCGGGACCGTGGCCGGGACCGTGGCCGCGGTTCCCTCCCGCCCCGCCCGTCGACGCAAGGAGGCCCGTATGAGCAGGACCGAAGACGGAGTCAAGACCGTGCCGCTCACCAGGGAGGTCTACGACTACCTGGTCGCCCAGGCCGAACCGCCGACGCCCGTCCAGCGGGAGCTGGTGGAGCGCACCCGCGCCCTCGGCGGCCCGGCGCGGATGCAGGTCTCCCACGAACAGGCGGTGCTCCTGACGCTGCTGGCCCGGCTCACCGGGGCCCGGCGGATCGTGGAGGTCGGCACGTTCACCGGCTACTCGACGCTCGCGCTCGCCGAGGGCCTGTCGCCCGGTGGCACCGTCATCGCCTGCGACGTCTCCGAGGAGTGGACGGCCATCGCCCGCGAGGCGTGGAAGGCCGCCGGGGTCGACGACCGCATCGACCTGCGCATCGCCCCCGCCCGGGAGACCCTCGCCGCGCTCCCCGCCGAACCCGTCGTCGACCTCGTCTTCCTGGACGCCGACAAGCCCGGCTACCAGGACTACTGGGAGCAGCTCGTCCCGCGCGTGCGCCCCGGCGGGCTGCTCCTCGCCGACAATGTCCTGTACGGCGGGGAGGCCGCCCGCGCCGACGCCGAGGGCAACGCCCTGGCCATCCGGGAGTTCAACGCCCGCGTGCGCGCCGACGACCGGGTGGAGTCCGTACTGCTGCCGATCGCCGACGGCCTGACCCTGGCCCGCAAGCGCTGAACCCGCCGTTCCCGGTCCCCCGTTCCCCGCGCGGCGCTAAGGTGCCGGGCGGGGGACGATCGTACGAGGGGGGCGGACGGCGATGCGTTTTCTCTTTGTCCACGGCACGGGCGTGCGGCGCGAACGGCACGACACGCTGTTCACGCTGGTACGGGAACGGCTGGCGGCCCGCTTCCCCGGTGCGGCCGTCGACTCCTGCTACTGGGGCGACCGGTTCGGCGCCTCCCTCGGTGCCGGAGGCCGCTCCGTACCCGGACTGCGCCCGCGCCCCGGAACCGGCCCGGACACCCCGGCCGTCCCCGAAGCCCCGTACCCGGATGCTCAGGGCGCCGGTGCTCAGGGCGCCGGCTTCCCGTCCCCCGGCCTCCCGGCCGACCCGGTGGACGCCGAGACCGCCGAGTGGGCGCTGCTCGTCGCCGACCCGCTGTGCGAGCTGCGCGTCCTCGCCGAGACGGGCTGGGAGACCGGTCTCGGCTGGGACACCGAGCCGGGCGACGGCGACGACGGCTTCGCGATGCCCGGCGTTCAGGCCGCCGGTGCCCGGGTGCTCGCCCTGCTGGACGGGTTACCGGCCCGCCCGGGCGACGGGGACGAGCTCGGGCCCCTGCTCCGCGACACCGGACTCGCCGACGGCTACCCCGCCGCCCTGGAGAGCACCGCCCGCTCCGCCGAGGCCCGCCGGGCCGGGGAACGGGCCGCCGAGGAACCCCAGGCCCGCGAACTGGCCACCAACCTCGCCCGCGCCGTCACCGCCGCGGCCCTCGCCGCCGCCGGAGCCGAGGCGTACTGCACCGGCGCCGAACGCGACCGCGTGGTCGAGCTGCTCACCAACCGCCTCGGCGGCGACGCCCGGGTGCCCGGCGCCCGCGCCGCCGCCGTCCTCGGCCGGCTCGCGCAGCGGGTCACCACACAGCCGCTGCTCAACGCCTGGCGCGGCTCCCTCACCGTCGGCGCCACCCCGGCGCTCGGCGACGTCCTGCGCTACCAGGCCCGCGGCCGCGGCCTGCGCGCGTTCCTGCACGCCGAGATCGCCGCCGTGCCCGGACCGGCCGTCCTCATCGGGCACAGCCTGGGCGGGATCGCCCTCGTCGACCTCCTCGCCCTCGCCGCCTCCCGCGGCGAACCCGTACCCGGCGCCGAACTGCTCGTCACCGTCGGCTCGCAGGCCCCGTTCCTGCACGAGCTGGGCGCCCTGACCGCGCTCGCCCCCGGCGCGAAGCTCCCGTACGGCTTCCCCCGCTGGCTCAACGTCTACGACCGTCAGGACGTCCTCTCCTACCTGGCCGGACCCGTCTTCCCCGGCGACACCCGCGTCACCGACCACGAGATCACCAGCCGGCAGCCCTTTCCCGCCTGCCACAGCGCCTACTGGAAGCAGGACTCCCTCTACGAGCGCATCGAACAGGCGGTGGCCGAGGCGGAGATCGGGTGAGCCGGTCCGCACCCGTGCCGCCCGCCCGGTTCCCCCCGGCCCTCGGCCCGCAGCGCACCTTCGCGCTCGTCGCGGGCGTCGAGCGCTACGAGATCAGCCACCGGTGGAACCTGCGCGGCCCGGCCCGCGACGCCCTGCGGTTCGCCCGCTGGCTCACCGGCCCCGGTCAGGTGCCGCCCGGCAACGTCCGGCTGCTGCTGTCCCCGCTCGACGACCCGGACGACCTCGACTGGTCGGACTCCCCGGCCATGGCCGCGCTGAAGGCCGCCCACCGCCCGGCGACCGAAGGCAACGCGAAGTCGGCGCTTCTGGACGAACTGCCGCAGTGCGACGGCGACTTGCTGTGGATCTTCTGGGCCGGGCACGGCTACCTCGGACCGCGTCACGAGCTGATCCTGCCCTGCGCCGACGCCCGCCCCGGCCAGATCCGTCACCTCAACCTCGACTCGGCACTGCGCTGGTGGCACACCGACATGGTCAAGCACCGGCGTTTCGCGCTCCAGGCCGCGCTCGTCGACTCCTGCCGGGTCGACGCGCCCCGCGACACCCGGTGGAACTTCGGCACCACCGACTACGGCGGCGGCACCTCCGTCCCCGGCCGCAGGCAGTTCCGGCTGTACGCCTCCCGCGCGGGCGAAGCCGCCCAGAACGACGCCGAGCGCGGCACCGGCCGTTTCACCGAGGCCCTCCTCGGCGAGCTGGGGCAGAGCACCGTCCAGGAGGGCGTGACCGGACTGGCCGGCGCCGCCCGCTCGATCCACCGCACCTTCCAGGACCTGCGCGAGCGCGGCGAGGGCTGGCAGCTGCCGCAGTTCATCGTCGACCGGGACTGGGAGGCGTGCTCCTTCCTCGACTTCCCCGACTTCTCCGGGTTCGCCGACTTCTCCGGCTCCTCCGGCCTCCCCGGTTCCTCCGGCCTCGGGGAGACCGCAGGAACCGCCGCGCCCGCTGTGCCCGCCGCGCTCCGGGCGCCCCGCCTCGACCAGCAGGCATGGGACGGGCTCGGTGAACTCTTCGAGGGCCGCGACCTGCCGCGCAGCGCCCACGACGCGTACGCCTGGGCGTTCAAGGCGGCCGGCTGCGCGCCCCCCGTGCCCGCCGGGCTGCCGGGGGAGGGCCTGTTGGAGGTGGTCCAGGACCTCGACGAACGCCAGGGCGGCCGCACCGGGATGCCCCTGGCCGTGCCCTTCGTACGCTTCCTCGCCGACCGGGCCGGCGCCGGCGACCCGGTGTGGGCGGCCCGGCTGCGGGAGTGGGTGCGCGCCACCCGGGAGAGGCTCGCCCTCCCCGCGCTCGCCCCGCCGCCGCCCCCGCCGCGCAGATCGGCCTTGCACGTCCGGCTGGAGGCCCCGCCGGACGGTGGGGACGGATACCTGGCCCGGATGTGGCTGCGGGGCGAACGGACCGAGCACATCTGGGAGTCGGAGGACGCCCCGGTCGGGCTGGACGCCGTACGGGAGGAACTCGTACGCCTTCTCGCCCTGATCGGCGGGGCGCGCGCGGACGGGGCGCTCGCCGACGGTCCGCCCGGAGGCGGCGGCGAAGCGGTGGCGCCGCCCGGCGCACTGGACCGGATCGAGTTCCACGTCCCGTACGAACTGCTGGACGCCGACTTCGACCAGTGGCCGGTCCCGCGCGGCCCGGCCGGCCGCCGCCGCGCGCTCGGCGTGCTCTACCAGGTGGTGGTGCGCTGCCCGCAGGAGCGCACCGGCATCCGCGCCGAATGGCTCGCCAAGTGGCGCTGGCTGTACGGCCGCGGCGGCCGCCACCCCGACGCCGTACGCGTGGTGGAGGACACCGACGTCACCGACGCGCTCGGGATGGACCTCGGGGCGGGTCCGGCGCCCGCCTGCGTCCTCGCGCACACCGCCGCCGCCCCGGACGCCGGGCTGCTCGAAGCCGTCCTGGAGGGCGGCGTCCCGGTCGCCGTGTGGCGGCGGGGCGGCGGCCTCCCCGCGCCCCCGCTGCTGGACCTGCTCGCACCGGCCGGTCCGGACGGCCGCCCGGACCCCGGCGCACTCGACGTCCTCGCGCTGCCCGCACGGGTGCGGGAGGTGCGCCGGGCAGCCGCCGGCGCGGCCGCGGGCTCCCCGCACGCTCCCCAACCCGGCGCGGGGGGAGACCGGTTGGTGCTCTTGTGGGACGATCCCGACGACATGCCGGGCCTCCGTTCCCTGGCCTGAACCCCCGACGACCGACCGACGGCGGTACCGACGATGGAGGCAGAGGCAGTGGCGAAGGACTGGTGGCTGTACCACGGGACCGGAGCGGGCGCCGACCGGCGCACCCGCCTGGAGGCCGGATCCCCGCCGCCCTGGCGGGACTTCACCGGGATCCCCGACCCGGGGTACGCACCCCCCGGCTGCGGGGGACCGGCCTGGGAGCGGACCCGCCGGCGCGGGGAGGGGTACGTCCCCGGAGAACCGGAGAAGGACGTCGTCAACACGGCCCTGCACCTGCGCAGGCCGCTGCTGATCACCGGGAAGCCCGGAGTGGGCAAGTCCACCCTCGCCTACAGCATCGCCTCGGACCTCGATCTGGGACCCGTACTCCACTGGCCGATCACCAGCCGCACCGTGCTGCGCGACGGGCTGTACCTGTACGACGCCATCGGACGCCTTCAGGAAGCCGGGCTGGAACAGCTCCGCACCCCCGGAGCGGCGGCAGCGGTCGCGGGGACCCCCGCCGCCGCCCCCTCGATCTCCCGCTACCTGCGCCTCGGGCCGCTCGGCACCGCCCTGCTGCCGCAGGACCGCCCACGGGTCCTGCTCGTCGACGAGATCGACAAGAGCGACATCGACCTGCCCGGAGACCTCCTCACCGTCTTCGAGGACGGCGGCTTCACCATCCCCGAACTCGCCCGCCTCGCCCAGGAGGACCCCACCGTCGCGATCGGCACCGACGACGACCCCGACACCGCCGTACGGATCACCCAGGGCCGCGTCCAGTGCCGGTACTTCCCCGTCGTCGTCCTCACCAGCAACGGCGAACGCGACTTCCCACCCGCCTTCCTGCGCCGCTGCGTCCGGCTGCACCTGGAGCCGCCGGGACCCGACAAGCTCGCCCGCATCGTGCGCCGCCGGCTCGGCGTCGACATCGAGGCGAACGAGGAGTACCGGGAACTCGTCCACAGTTTCATCGAACGCGCCGAGGACGGAGACCTCGCCACCGACCAGCTCCTGAACGCCATCCAGCTCCGGCTGGCCGGAGCCTGGCCGGAGGCCGGCGACCGCGACCGCTTCCTCGCCACCGTGATGCAGCACCTGACGGGGCCCCCGGCGTGATCGAGAGGCTGCTCGCCGCCTTCGCCGACGGCGCCGGGGACAACGGCCCGAACCCCGGAGCCGGGGCCGAGGAGATCGCCGACATCGTGTGGCTCGCGGCCCGGATCGACGGCGCGGGCCCGCCGCCCGCCGCTCCCGCCGACGGCACGCGGCGCCAACAACCCCCGCTCGGACCCATGCCGTTGCCCGGGGCCGGCCCGGAGTCCGGCGGGCCCGCGCCCGGCGGGCCGGCCGTCCGGCTGTACCCCGCCGCCGCCCGTGCCCCCCGGGGGAAACCGGCCGGCTCCGGCGGCGGGCGGCGCGGATCGCCGCTGCGGCTGCCCCGCACCGCCTCCCTCGACGATCCGCTCGCCCTGATGCGGTCCCTGCGCCCCGTCGGGCGGCGCTCCATCGGCGGGCCCGGCGAGGAACTCGACGAACAGCTCACCGTCGAGCGCAGCATCGAGCGCATGGTGCCCAGCCCGGTACTCCGGCCCGCGGAGAGCCGCTGGCTGGACCTGGCGCTGATCGTCGACACCCACCACTCGATGCTGCTCTGGGCCGATCTCGTGGACGAGCTCCGCCGGGTGCTCACCCGCAGCGGCGTCTTCCGCGACGTACGCACCTGGCACCTGACGGGCACCGGTTCCGGCGCCACCCCGATGGTCTCCCGCGTCCGGGGCGGCCCGCCCCGCAACCCCCTGGAACTCTCCGACCCGGCGGGCCGCCGGCTGATCCTCGTCCTCTCCGACACCGTCGCGGCCGGCTGGCGGCAGGCCCCGCTGCAGGGCGTGCTGCGGCACTGGAGCGCCCACAACGCCGTGGCCGTGCTGAACGTTCTGCCCGAACGGCTCTGGACGCGCGGCGCCGTCCGGCCCGTGCCCTTCGCCGTCCGCGCCGACCGGCCCGCCGCCGCCACCCGCTCCTGGCAGCGGGTGCCCGCCGTCCGCCGCGCCCGCGCCGGGCGGCGCGGCGGGGGCGCGGCCGTGGTCCCGGTGGTTCCCGTGGTCCCGGTGGTCGGTCTGGCGCCGGGGAGCCTGGGACGGCTCGTGCGGGTCGTCTCCGGGGACGGGCGCTGGCGGCGCATGGCCTGCCTGCGCCTGGACGCGCCGCCGGCAACCACCGGGGCGGATCCGCCGCCCGGCGACCCGCCCACCGGTCTGGAGGCGGTGGAGAACTTCCGGGCGAGCGCCTCCCCGACCGCGCAGCGCCTCGCCGCCCACCTGGCCGCCGTACCGCTGACCCTGCCCGTGATGACCCTGGTACGGCGCTCCCTGCTGCGCGACGCGGAGCACGGGCACCTGGCGGAGGTCGCCCTCGGGGGGCTGTTCGCCCCCTGGGGTGACGAACAGGACGCCGCCGAGGTGGAGTTCGCGTTCCTGCCCGGCGTACGGGAGGCCCTGCTCGGCTCACAGCTGCGCGGGGACGTGGCCGCCGTACGGGAGTTGGTGCGCCGCCGGGTCTGGGAGTTCATGTCCCGCAACCGGGGGACCGGCCCGGACTTCTCCGCCACCCGGGTCACCACGGGGCGCGAGGGCCGCCGCGGGGTGGCGGAGGGGGCGCTGCCCTTCGCGGCGCAACCACCGCAACCGGAGCGACCACCGCAGCCACAGCAGCCACCGCGGCCAGAGCAACCACCGCGGCCGACGCCGCCGGGGGCCGGAACGCGGGAGCGGCCGCCCGGACCGGCACCGGAAGCCGGGCTCGGCGAGCTGCTCGTACGGGTCCGGTTCGAGCCCCTGCGGGGCGAGGCACAGGAGGTCGGCACCCTGCTGACGCCCCGGCTGGTTCTGACGGTCGGCGACACCGGGCTCGGGCCGGGCGCCGTCGGCTGGGTCCGCGCCGGCGACCGGGAGGCGCTGTGCCACGCGGTGTGGTGCGACGAGGGATCACCCCGGGTCTTCCTGCTGCTCGCCGCCCGGGACCTGGCCGACGCCGGGACCTGGCCGGGACCGCCGTCCTGGGAGGCGGCGCCGGACCGGCCCGCGGGGGACGGCGGGACCGCGGGCCGGGTCCGCGTCGACGGATCCACGGACCAGGGGGACCCGGTCGCGCTGACCGGCGAGGCGGCGTTGCCGGACGGCGCCCGGAACGGGGAGCTCGTACGGCTCTCCGCCGAGCCGGAGAGCTGGACGCACTACCGCGGGGGCCCGGTCTCGCGCGCCGGGCGGCTGCTCGGCGTGGTCCACGGGGTCTGGCCGGACCGCATGGTCTACCTGTCCGGTCACGCGCTGCTGGAGCACCCCGGATTCCGCGCCGCCCTCGACGCGCACCCCCGGGAGCCCGCGCCCGCCGGGGAACCGGGAACCGCGCTGCACCTGGCGGTGGGCGTCGACGTCGAGGGGGACACGGCGGGCCGCGCGCCGGGCCCGCCGGTCGCCGCGGCGCTGCGGGACCTCCTGCGCCGCACCGGGACCGGCGGACAGGTGATCGAGACCTCCGCCACGGACCTGCTCGTCGTCGTGGACGCCCCGGGCGCGCTGGGCAAGGCGGGCCGGGTGCTGGGGGAACTGGCGTCGGTGGTGCGCGAGGTCGACGAGGCCCACCGTTCCTGGCGGACGCTGCTCGCCGTGGCCGTGAGCGGCGGCGAGGCCGGCTTCGAGGAAGCGGGGTTCAGCGGGACGGCGGTGGCGGCGGCCGCCCGGCGGATGCGCGGCTCCCGGCCACCGGGGTACGGACCCTTCCTGGCCCTGTCCCCGCCCCTCCACGAGGAGCTGGACCGGCTGCTCGGCCCCACCGTGCCGCGCCGGCTCCCCGGACCGGGCGACGGGCCGGAGGGCTGGCTGTGGACGGGCGACCCCGCCGAGCTGGGGCAGGCGATGACCGAGGCCGACGAGATCCGCGGCAGCGGCGGCGCGGACTGGCCCGCGTGCGGATTCCGCGCCCCGGACGGCGACCGGCAGCGGGGCGACCGGCAGCGGGGTGACCGGCCGGGGGACGACCTCCCGTACGGCGGCCGGCGCGCCTGCGCCGGCATCCGGCTGCCCGGCGGCCCGGACTGCCTGGCCCACGCCGCCGTGCCCGTACGCGACGCCTACCTCCGCGGGCTGCGGCCCGGGATGGCCGTGGACCTGCGGGGCACGACCTTCGAAGGCGGCCTGCTGCGGCGGGTGCTGGACGCGCTGCGGGACCCGGGGACGGGACGCCTCGCGCCGGGACCGTGCTCCTTCGACCACGCGCGCTTCGAGGACCACTGGAGCACGGAGGGGGCCCGGTTCGGGAGCCGCGCCTCCTTCGCGCGCGCCGTGTTCGCGGGGCGCGCGCGGTTCGGGGGCGCCGTCTTCGACGGTCCGGCCGTCTTCGACGGCGCCGTGTTCCGCGCCGGCGCCGACTTCACCCGGAGCCGGTTCGCGCGGAGCGCGGCGTTCCGCCGTACGGTCTTCGGCGGCCCGGCCGGGTTCACGGACGCCGCGCTCCTGGACGAGGTCTCCTTCGCGCGGGCGGTGCTGGAGGACTCGGCGGACCTCAACGGCCTGCGGGTGACCGGCCGGGCCGACTTCTTCCGCACGGTCTTCCGCGGCCCGGCCGGGCTCGACGGGGCCGTCTTCACCGGACCGGCCGTGTTCTCGTACGCGGTGTGGGAGCGCGGACTGGCCTCCACCGGGGCGGTGTTCGGACAGCCGGCGGCCTTCGACCACGCGGTGTTCCGCGGCCGGGTCCGCCTCGACGGCGTACGGTTCCCGCCGGACACGGACGAGGCCGGCGACATCACCGCCCTCCCGGGCACCTGGACGGCGGCCCGCCACCCGGACGCCACCTGGGACCTCCACCTGACGGAGCCGGAGCCGGAGCCGCAGGCGGAGACGGACGCGGAGGCGCAGTCCGGGACACGGGCCCCGGAGCGGCAGTGAGCGCGGGGACGGCGGGGGAGCCGTGCGTCAGCGGGGCCAGGTGTAGCAGGACGAGCCCGAACGGGTGCAGTCGGCGTACCCGTTGCCCGTGTGGGTGTCGTCGTAGACGTCGATCACCACCTCCGTGATGCCGCCGGCGATCGCGCTGCCGTCGAGCGGGAGGTCGCCGTACGGGATCCACCGGCCCGTCGCCCCGGCGCACTGCTGCGTGGAGGCGATGGAGTCGACCAGTCTGTTCCCCTGCCAGGCCACGATGTTGAACCTGCCGCACTCGCGGGCGGCGACGTAGAGCCGGACCGACGTCAGCGTGACCGACCGGTTGTGCCAGGTGATCCCACCGGTCGTCTCGGCCCCGACGGCGCCCGCCCCATTGCCGTGGACGGACGCGGCGACGAAGCTGCGCGGGGCCGCTTCGGCCGCCGGGATCGTCCCCAAGAGACAGGCCGCGACCGCGCCCGCCGTGATGCCCGCCCGCAGTACCCGTCGTCCCGGCATGGTCTCTTCCTCGCCTCGCGGTACAGCCCGTCGTCGCCGAAGGGACGTTCCGCCCCAACCTACGGGCCCGAGCGCGAGGGTTCCAGGGGGCGGGGCGACATGTGGGGGTCCGCGGCGGCGAGGTCGGCCTCCAGGGCGTCCAGGGCGCGGCGGGCCGTCGCGATGCGCTCGCGGACTCCGGGGTCGGCCGCGAGCGGGCCGTCGGCCGGGGCGGCGCGGTCCGCCTCCGCCTCCATCTCGCGTGCCTCGTCCAGGGAGTTGAGGACCACGCCGATCAGGACGTTCACCAGGACGAAGGAGGCGAGCAGGGCGTAGGAGGCGTAGTAGATGATGCTGAACCGGGAGATCTGCAGGCCCGCGCGGACCGCGTCGGTGAGGCCGTCGAGCGTGGTGAGCAGGAACAGCGTGAGGGCGGCGCGGCCGACGGAGCCGAAGTGCCCGGGGTCCGCGCCGGCGAAGCAGACCCAGCCGACCATCGCGTACAGGTACAGCACCAGCGCCCCGATGAACAGGAAGCTGGCGGTGCCGGGCAGGCTGCGGCCGACGGCGACCAGCAGGATGCGCAGGTGGGGCAGGAAGCGCGCGGAGCGCAGGACGCGGGCGAGGCGCAGCAGCCGCAGCAGGGTGCTGTTCTCGCGGACGAGCGGGACGAAGGCGCAGCCCACGACGACCAGGTCGAAGAGGTTCCAGGGGTCGCGGAAGAATGCTTTCGGCCGGTCCGCGTGCGCGCCCAGGCGCAGCAGCATCTCCAGGGTGAACACGGTCAGGCAGGCGTCCTCGGCCGAGCGCAGCAGCTGACGGTACTCCCCGGCGAGCCCGCTGTAGGTCTCCGCGCCCATCAGGGCCGCGTTCAGCAGGATCACGCAGAAGACGACCAGTCCGAAGGCCGGTGCCTCCGTGGCCACGCGGCACCGGGCCGCCAGCTTCATCCGGCCGCGTCCGGCCGGCTTCGGGTCTGCCATCTCGCTCCTCGTACTCGTCGTCGCCGCTGGTCGGCGCCCTGCGGGCCGCGCGGTCCGACGGTCTAACGCGCCACACCCGATCGGGTTTCAATCCGGAGCGCGCTCCGGCGCGCCGTCGCACGCGCCCGCGCGCCCGCAGCGGTGGGTGGCGTACTCGCCAAGTCCGCCGCGTGAACAGTCGGTTGAACCGCCGGGTGAGCCGGTCCGGTGGCACCTATGCTCCGTCCGTATGCATGTGTGGTCGTACGCCTGTGTGGCGGTACGTCCGCACGCCCGTGCGCCCGAACTCCTCGCGAACCGTTAGGGGACCGCCCTGTGAGCGTCCGCATCCAGCCCTCCTCCCAGGTCGACGAGACGGCCGAGCTGGGCGAGGGCACCACCGTCTGGGATCTGGCCCAGATACGGGAGGAGGCCCGGCTCGGACGCGGGTGCATCGTGGGACGCGGGGCGTACGTCGGGCCGGGCGTGCGGATCGGCGACCACGTGAAGCTCCAGAACTACGCGCTCGTGTACGAGCCCGCCGTGCTCGGCGACGGGGTCTTCATCGGCCCGGCGGCGGTCCTCACCAATGACTTCTACCCGCGCGCGGTCGAGCCCGACGGCCGCCTCAAGCGCGGCGACGACTGGGAGTCCGCCGGGGTCGTTGTCGCCGAAGGGGCCTCGCTCGGCGCCCGCTCGGTGTGTGTGGCCGGGGTGCGCGTCGGGCGCTGGGCGCTGGTCGCGGCCGGCGCGGTGGTGTCCCGCGACGTACCGGACTTCGCACTCGTCGCGGGGGTGCCGGCGCGGCGGATCGGCTGGGTGGGGAGGGCCGGCGTCCGCCTCGTGGAACAGGCGGACGAGCCGGGCGTATGGGTCTGTCCGCGCACCGGCGCGCTGCACGACGAGAAGGGCGGCGAGCTCGCCGAACGGGCCTGAAGGAACGTCGGCGATTTAGGGCATCGGCATTTCCTCAAAACCACAATCAACGAACATCCTTGGGCATACCTTGTCCCTGTACACGGGATCTGAGCAGGCAACAGCCGCTGCTCGGTGGGGGGTTGTACACGACGAGGGCATCGCGAACAGCGGGCGGGCCGGCGCGGATCTCCGCGCCCGCCGACACCGCAGCTCGCGCCTGCCCCAGTCCGCGGGCATCGCTGGGGGGATACCAGACGGCAGCCGTCGGACGGCTCGTGCCATCGGTGGGACACCACCGCCGGCACGGGCGCCGTCACGCGCAATCCCCTCCGCGGAACGACGACCGCCAGGTCCGTCCGAGGAGCGATCAGAGGGGGTAGGTGTGTTGGAGCGCAACGGCTCGGACATACGGGGAGCGCGCAGTACACGGGGGACCGGGGTGGGGAACCGGTGACCACCGCACGATTAGAAGCACTGGCCCACGAGGACCCGCCGCTGCACGCGCTCGCCGAGCGGCTGCTCGCGCTGGCCGAGGCGGGGCTGCCGGAGATGTACCTGCCCGGAGCCGAGACCTTCGTGTTCACCCGGGCGGCCGCCGTCGCGCCCGACGGCACCCGCCGCCTGGAGCGGCGCGGGACCAGCACCCGGTACGCGGCCATCACCGCGCTGGGCGCCCGGTTCCTGCCCGAGGAACGCCAGCGCGTCCTGTTCGGCGGGCGTACCGCCGAGGAGTTCGCGGGACTGCTGGTGGAGCGGCTCCCGGGGGTGGAGAACCTCGGAGACGCGGCGCTCATCGCCTGGGCGGCCGCCGAAACCGGCCACGCCAAACTCTCCGACGCCCTCGCCCGGGTCGCCGCCCTCGACGTTCCCGGACAGCCGCGGTACACGGTCGAGGCGGCCTGGGTGCTCTCCGCCCTCGCCGCCGCCCGCGACGCGGTGGACGTGGAGGACCGCCTTCCGGCCGCCCGGGACCGCCTGCTGGCGGCCCGGACCGCCGGCAGCCCGCTGTTCCCGCACGCCACCGGGCCGGGGCTGGTCCGCGGGTACCGCGCCCACGTGGCCTGCTTCGCCGACCAGACCTATCCGCTCCAGGCGCTCGCCCGGCTGCACGCGAGCGGCGACGACCTGGAGGCCCTCGGGGCCGCCGACGCCTGCGCCACCCGGATCTGCGACCTCCAGGGGGACGGCGGCCAGTGGTGGTGGCACTATGACGCCCGCACCGGCGGCGTGATCGAGGGCTACCCCGTCTACAGCGTGCACCAGCACGCGATGGCCCCGACCGCTCTGTTCGACCTGGCCGAGGCCGGCGGCACCGACTTCGGCGCCGCGATCCGCCGCGGGCTGCGGTGGATGACCGACGTACCCGAGACGGCCGGGCCCGGCAGCACCCCGCGGGAGCCGATGATCCGCGACCACCTCGGCGTCACCTGGCGCAAGGTCTACCGCGGCGACCCGCTGAAGGCCGTACGGGCCGCCCGCGGCCTCACCACCCGCGTCGCCCCGCGGGCGCGCCTCGCCCCGCTCGACCGGATCTTCCGGCCCGACGCGGTGGACCGGGAGTGCCGCCCGTACGAGTTCGGCTGGCTCCTCTTCGCCTGGCTCGGAGGACCACAGAGATGAACTCACGACACTCCCTCTTCGGGGTGACGCTCGACGCCCTGACCATGGACCAGACCGTGCGGCGCTGCCTGGACGCGGTGCGGCGCGGCGAACAGATCGAGATCGGCATGGTCAACGCCGCCAAACTCGTCAACATGCGCCGCGACCCGCGCCTCGCCGCGGCGGTCGGCGGCTGCGACCTCGTCCTGGCCGACGGCCAGGCGGTGGTCTGGGCCGGCCGCGTCCTCGGCGTCCGGCTGCCCGAACGGGTCGCGGGCATCGACCTGTTCATGCGCCTGCTCGCCGCCGCCGAGACGGCGGACATCCCCGTCTACCTGCTCGGCGCCCGGCAGGACGTCCTGGAGATGATGCTCCGGCAGATCTCCGACCGCTTCCCGAAACTGCGGGTGGCGGGCAGCCGCAACGGCTACTTCGAGGACTCCGACCAGGAGGCCGTCGCCGACGCGATCGCCGGCAGCGGCGCCCACCTGCTCTTCCTCGGCATGACCTCACCGAAGAAGGAGATCTTCACCGCCGCCCACGGCAAGCGCACCGGCGCCCACGTGGTGCACGGCGTCGGCGGCTCCTTCGACATCCTCGCCGGCATCACCAAGCGGGCCCCCCTGGTCTGGCAGCGGATGGGGCTCGAATGGTTCTACCGCACCCTCCAGGAACCGCGCCGCCTCGGCAAGCGCTACCTCACCACCAACGCTGCCTTCCTCCTCATGACGGTCCGGGAACTCATCCACCGCACACCGTCTGCCCCTTCCGCGAACAGGAGTCACTGATGCGCGTCGTCGTCGTGGGACAGGGATACGTCGGACTGCCGCTGGCCATCCGGGCCGCCGAAGTCGGACACCAGGTGATCGGCTACGACGTGGACGCGCGGCGGGTCAAGAGCCTCGCCGCCGGCGAGTCGTACGTGGAGGACGTCTCCTCCGAACGGCTGAGCCGCGCACTGGAGCGCGGCAGCTACCGGGCGAGCGAACTCGCCCGGGACTGCGGCGGCTTCGACGTCGCCGTCGTCACCGTCCCCACCCCGTTACAAGAGGGCGCACCCGACCTGCGCTACATCGAGGAATCGGCCCGCACCCTGGCCCGCTTCCTGCGCCCCGGCGCCACCGTCGTGCTGGAGTCCACCACCTACCCGGGAACCACGGAGGAGCTGTTCGCGCCGATTCTGGAGGACGGGTCCGGGCTCACCGCCGGAGTCGACTTCCACCTCGGCTACAGCCCCGAGCGCATCGACCCCGGCAACACCGTGTGGGGCTTCCAGCAGACGCCGAAGGTCGTCTCCGGCGTCGACGCCGCCTCACTGAAGGCCGTGGAGACCTTCTACGCCGACCTCGTCGACACCACCGTGCCGGTGCGCTCGCCCAAGGAGGCCGAGCTGGCCAAACTGCTGGAGAACACCTTCCGGCACGTGAACATCGCGCTGGTCAACGAGATCGCGATGTTCGCCCGGCACCTCGACATCGACGTGTGGCAGGCCATCGAAGCGGCCTCCAGCAAGCCCTTCGGCTTCATGAAGTTCACCCCCGGCCCGGGGGTCGGCGGCCACTGCCTGCCCATCGACCCCTCGTACCTGTCCTGGCGGGTGCAGCGCGAACTCGGCCAGAGCTTCCGCTTCGTCGAACTCGCCAACGACATCAACAGCCACATGCCCGAGTACGTGACGCGCCGTGTCATCGACGCCCTCAACACCAAGCGCCGCTCGGTCAACGGCTCCCGGATCCTGCTCCTCGGGCTGGCCTACAAGAAGAACACCGGTGACGCGCGGGAATCACCGGCCGTCCGCATCTCCCAACTGCTCCTCGACATGGGCGCCAAGGTCCGCGCGGCCGACCCGCACGTCGTGGAGAGCATCAAGGTCGACGCGCGCCTCGTCCGGGTCGAGCCGACCCGCAAGGAACTCGCCGCCGCCGACGTCGTGGTCCTGCTCACCGACCACGACTCCTTCGACTACCAGATGGTCACCGAGCACGCCTCGTTCGTCCTCGACTGCCGCAACCGGGTCTCCGGACCGACCGTGGAGGTGCTCTGAAACCGTGACGAGGATCGTCTGCGTCGCCGGAGCGCGACCCAACTACATGAAGATCAAACCGGTGATGGACGCACTGGAGCGCCGCGGCGCCGACGTGGTCCTCGTCCACACCGGCCAGCACTACGACGAGTCCATGAACGACGTCTTCTTCCGCGACCTCGGCATCCGCACCCCCGACCGGTACCTGGGCGCCGGGTCCGGAAGCCACGCCCAGCAGACCGGGCGGGTCATGACCGCCTTCGAGCCGCTGCTCGACGAGCTGGCACCGGACGCGGTCGTGGTCGTCGGCGACATCAACTCCACCCTCGCCTGTGCCCTGGTGACCGCGAAGGCCGGCCCGCTGCTCGCCCACGTCGAGGCCGGACTGCGCAGCCGCGACTGGAGCATGCCGGAGGAGGTCAACCGGGTCGCCACCGACCGGGTCAGCGACTACCTGCTGGCCCCCTCGCCCGACGCGGCCGCGAACCTGCGGGCGGAGGGCTACCGCGAGGACCAGATCCACGTCGTGGGCAACGTCATGATCGACACCCTGCTGGCCAATCTGGACCGGGCCAGGGAGTCGGACGTACTCGACCGGTACGGGCTGACCCGGGGCGGATACGGCCTGGTCACCCTGCACCGGCCCGCCAACGTGGACGATCCGGAGGCACTGCGCGGCCTGCTCAAGGCCCTCGGCGAGATCGCCGGCCGCTGCCCCCTCCTGCTGCCCGTGCACCCGCGGGCCGCCGAACGGCTGGCCGAACTGGGCGTGCCCGGCGGCATCCGGCTCGTTCCGCCCGCCGGATACCTCGACTTCATCGCCCTGCAGGACTCGGCCCGCGTGGTGCTCACCGATTCCGGGGGCATCCAGGAGGAGACCACCGCCCTGGGCGTGCCCTGCGTGACGCTGCGGGAGAACACCGAGCGCCCCGTCACCGTCACGGAGGGGACCAACGTGCTCGCGGGCACGGACCCGGAGCGCATCACCGCCACCGTGCACCGGGTGCTCGACGATCCGCCCGCACCCCGCTGCCCCGAGCTCTGGGACGGCCGCGCGAGCGACCGCATCGCGCGGGTCCTGCTGGACGGGCCGCCCGCGCACACCCGGCTCCGGCCCACCGACCTCGCCCCGCCCGCCGCGGGCCCCGGGGAGCACCGACCGTAACCACGGCGACAGCCGTGTCACCACCGCGATGAAAGAGCGGCCGCGCGCAGGAGACTGCGACGCGGCCGCGAGGGGGAAGACCATGGATCTCGCGGAGATCTGGCGGGTCATGCGCAGGCGCTGGTACGTCCTGCTGCCCGGACTGCTGCTCTCGGCGGCGCTGACCGCCGGCGTGTACCTGCTCGTCCCGGTGGAGTACGTGTCACAGAGCACGGTGACCCTGCTCAACTCGAAGAAGGCCACGGTGGCCTTCGACGGCAACCCCTTCCTCAGCACCCAGGCGTCGCTCACCGGCATGGCCGACGGCCTGGCCCGCAACCTGAACTCCGACGACGCCGCCGCCGACCTCAAGGCGCTCGGCGTCACCGGACTGCACGAGGCGAAGATCGCCGACAACGCGCAGGGGCCGTTCCTGTGGCTGAGCGTCACCGGAACCGATCCGGCCGCCGTCCTCACGTCGGACGAGCTGTTCACCGCCTATGCCGAGAAGCGGCTGCAGGAGTTCCAGACCCAGCAGTCGGTGGCCCCCGAGGCCATGATCCGGATGACCACGATCGTGCCGCCGCAGAAGGCGGAGCCGCAGACCAAGACCCGGCTGCAGTACCTGATCATGGCGGGGGCGCTGGGCTTCGTCCTGAGCCTGGTGGCCACCTTCTTCGTCGAGGCCCGGCGGCGCGGAACGACCGGGCCGGGCCGGCACCGGCCCACCGCGCCCGAGGGGGCCGTACCCGCGGGAGCCGCGCCCGCAGGGGCCGTACCCGTACCCGTACCCGTACCGGCCAAGGCGGGGCGGCCCGTACCGTCCGGTGCGGCCGCGTCCGCGGGGGCCGATGCCGCCGGGTCGCCGTGACCGGGCCGGGCACCGGCAAGGACGCCGCCACCGGCGCCGACACCGGTACGGGGACCACCGCCCCGGCGGCGCCCTCGCTCGGACGGACGGTCGGCACGGCCGCACGCTGGAGCCTGGTCAACACCGTCGTCATGCGCCTCGGCAACTTCGCCACCGGCATCATCCTCGCCCGGTTCTTCCTCGGGCCCGAGGCGTGGGGCGTCTACGGCATCGCCCAGACCGTCCTGCTGGTCCTGCTCTCCGCCAACGAGCTCGGCGTGTCCCTCGCCATCGTGCGCTGGGAGGGCGATCCGCGCCGCTTCGCCCCCACCGTCCTCACCCTCAGCGCCGTCTCCAGCTGCCTGCTGTACGCGGCCCTGTTCGCCTCCGCGCCCGCCGTGGCCCGGGTCCTCGGCTCGCCGGAGGCCGCCGGCGTACTGCGCGTGATGTGTGTGTGCGTCGTCCTCGACGGGCTCTCCCAGGTCCCCGCGGGCTTCCTCACCCGGGAGTTCGCCCAGGGCCGGCGGATGGCCATCGACGGGCTCAACTTCGTCCTCAGCACCGCGGTGACCCTGCTGCTCGCGGTGCAGGGCTGGGGCGCCATGAGCTTCGCCTGGGGTTCGGTGGCCGGGAACGTGGCCGCGCTCGCCGGCTGCTGCCTGGCCGCCCCGGGCACCCTGAAGTTCGGCTGGGACCGGCAACAGGCCCGGGCGCTGCTCCGGTTCGGGCTCCCGCTGGCCGGGGCCAGCATGCTCGCCCTCGGCGTCGTCAACGTGGACACCATGGTGGTGGGCTCCACCCTGGACCAACTGGCCCTGGGCTTCTACGTCCTCGCGTTCAACATCTCCGGCTGGCCCGTGCGAATCATCTCCGAGGCGGCCCGCCGGGTCTCCTTCGCGGGATTCTCCCGGCTCGCCGATACACCCGGGGCGCTGGCCGCCGGATTCGGCCGGGCCCTCGGGGTGGTGGTGACGGGCACCGTCCCGCTCTGCGTCCTGCTCGCCGCGCTCGCCGCGCCGATCGTCGAACTCGTCTACGGCGCCCGCTGGCTGCCCGCAGCCGCGGCGCTGCCCTGGCTGATGGCGCTCGGCCTGGTCCGCATCGTCTGCGAACTCGCCTACGACTGCCTGGTGGCCATCGGGCGCCGCCGCTCCCTCATCGCCGTCCAGGGGCTGTGGCTCGTGCTCCTGATCCCCGCGCTGGTGGCCGGCGCCGGCGCCGCCGGGATCGTGGGCGTGGCCCAGGGCCACGTCGTGGTCGCCGGCGCCGTCGTGGTGCCCGTGTTCCTGGTCGCGCTGCACCGCGCGGGCATCGGCCTGGGCACCGTCGTGCGGGCCTGCGCCTGGCCCTTCCTCGGCGGCGCGGTGATGGCAGTGGTGGTCCTGGGCCTGGAGCGCCTCCTCGGCGACGGGGTCCTCGCGCTCCTCGCGACCGGGGCCGCCGGAACCCTCTGCTACGCCCTGTGCGTGCTGCCCAGCCGCGCCTTCCTGCGCGGCCGGGTCCCGGCGCCGGGACCCCCGGAGGCCGCGGCCGCGCCCCGCCCCGGGGGCGGGCCGGGGTCCGGGGGGGGGCGGGGGGCGGGGCGGGGCCGGCGGCGGGGGCGAGCGGCGGC